>CAZBEN010000018.1:0-20459 GCA_964490955.1 uncultured Zetaproteobacteria bacterium
CTATAGCGACATTGGTTCATGGGGCCTGTTAAGGAAAAGTTGATTTATTATATCTTTCAATCAATCAGGGTAAAATGAGAAAGGCACATTTTTCTCTTTTCTTGCAAATTATAGTTTACGTACCTGATTTTATTCGCGGAATCATGCCGCTCTCCCGTCAGCGGCGTTGCCGTCTAATTCATCTATCCTGATGAATTGTGGCAGGCCGTCCATAGCCTGCGCGGAAGCACTGAACATCAGTGCTTCCTTAACAGAATGCGAGCCAGATGCTGATTGATGCGCAATGTATATCGTATTGTCGGCATGAATATATTTTCATGGTTGGTTCACGCTTATCTAATCACTCGCCTTTATGATTCGCGTTGTCCGGAGTGGTCTCCCTCCCCTCCCTACTGATTCACTCCGGGCGCAAGTTTCCTTCTCTTGATTGAAGTGTAAAAAAAGGTCCCGGCCCCCTCCCGGGGCCTTTTTTATTTGGTTCGGGGGGGATTACCGGGGGGCATTGCAGTTTCAAGCAGACGAATGCCTCCGGATTCAATACCAATGTGTTTCTTTTTGTACAATGCACCGACCGCTTTTTTATACATTTTCTTGCTAATCGCGAAATGCTTCTGGATTTCGGCCGGCGAACTTTTGTCGGTAACGGGAATAAAACCATTATTTTTTCGCAATTCACGTATGATGATCTGTGCGACATCGGCAGTCTTTTCGCTTGCTTTCAGGTGCAGGCAGAGATCGATACGAGCATCTTCACGGATATTCTTGATGAAACCGGCCAGCCGTTGCCCCCGGCGCAGGGGACGCACGACTTCATTGTGATGCAGGAGCCCCCAGTGACTGTCGTTGATAATAACCTGATATCCAAGTTCGCTTTTATTGGCAATAAACAGAGAAACCTTTTCGCTAGCTGCAAATTCATTTTCAGATTCGCTGTGTAGAAAATCATCCAATCGGGCAGAGCCAACAATACGGTCGCTGTCCTCGTCGATATAGATGCGTATCACATAAGATTTCCCTTCTTCCATACGCGGCTTTTGCTCGGTGAATGGCACCAGCAGATCTTTCGGTAGACCCCAGTTTAGAAATGCACCCATGCGGGTGACATCGACTACCTTCAGTAGCGCAAATTCACCAACCATGGCATACGGCTTTTCGGTAGTGGCGATCAGACGATCCTCGGAATCACGATAAATGAATACCTCCAGCTCATCGTCGATACGGCACGGAACCGGTACATAGCGAATCGGTAGCAGAACCTCCCCCAACTTATCGCCATCCAGATAAACACCGAAATCGAGTTCCTTGACCACTTTTAATTTGTTCAATCTTCCTATTTCAGCCATCAATACCTCATTCACAATCATGCGGATTATAATCCGCAGGCCTTGCTTTTGCATGCATCACGAGAACGCATGCTGGCGTCATCCTGAGACCCACGTAAGCTTGCACCATGGGAAGGATTCTATTTTCTATTGCTTATGGGATTTATTTTAATGTCTGGCATTGAGCATGTGCCTGAAATTGCTGTTGCACTGGTACATCATCCTGTTTTAAATCGTTTTGGTGAAACAGGTGCGACTGCGATCACCTCGATAGACGTGCACGACTTCGCCCGTACCTGTGCATTTTATGGCGTCGGTCCGGTATATCTGGTGCATCCGGCTGCCGGTATGCATGCGCTGATTTATGATATGACGAATTACTATCTGGAGGGTGCAGGTGGCGAGAGGAATCCAGCCCGTCGAGAGATGTTGAAGGCAATTCGCTGTGTGAATTCAGTACAGGAAATTCAGCAGGATGATGATTATCAGCTCTGGTATACTTCGGCTACTTCGGCTGAAGAAAACAGTCTTGATCCTTCTATATTATCGGAATTAGAGGGAAAACACCTGATTGTATTCGGCACTGGCTGGGGCCTTGATGTTGAAAATATGCCGAAAGGAAATGGATGGTTGTCACCCATCGAAGGTATCGGTAAAGTGCGCCACCTTTCTGTCAGGGCTGCCTTGGCGATTTATCTGGATCGGCTGAGAAAAGTTAAATAAAACCTGACGGAGTGAGTTTCGGAGGCAAAAACAATGCGTGCACTGGATGATGTAACCAAAGATCAGTTACGTGACGATATCCCGTCATTTCGCGAAGGCGATACTGTTCGTGTAAATGTCCGTATTATCGATTTAAAGGATAGCAAGAAGGGTGTGGTTAAAACTGAGCGTTTGCAGGCCTATGAGGGCGTAGTGATTGCTCGTCATAATAAGGGAATCTCAAGCAGTTTCACTGTGCGTAAAATCTCCAGTAATGTTGGTGTTGAACGTGTGTTTCCGTTGCACTCACCTCTGCTGGAAAGCATCAAAGTAATACGTCATGGCCGCGTGCGCCGTGCCAAACTTTATTATCTACGCGAACTGCGTGGTAAGGCGGCTCGTATTCGCGAGCGTCGTTTCTAGAAGCGCTTATTGATCGAATGTTAAGGGAGGCTTTGGCCTCCCTTTTTGTTTTCATTTGTGTTACACTATCGTCTTGACGCTAAAGTGAATTATGGTCACGGACTGACAGTTATGAGAAATGCCGCTAAATATTCTATCACCCAGGCCTCCAATGTGGTTAATGGTTCGCGCAGGCGTTTTTTAATCTGGATCGGAGCCGGTTTAGCGGCGTTGGCAATCCCGAGGCCACTGTGGTCGGTGGAAGACCCAAAGGTATCATATCGCGAAACCATTGCCGTTCTTACCGGGCTTTTTCATGCCGAGGTAGAGTCTAGTCGACGCTACAGGGCTTATGAGAAACAGGCGCTGAAGGAGGGGCATGTCAATATTGCCCATATGTTTGCAGCTACAGGCAATTCTGAGGATATACACGCCAAACGCTTCAGTGAGATTCTGGCCAAACTGGGTGTAAAGGTTGAAGCAGCAAGCGATCAGGATTTCCAGATTGGCAGCACCAAGGAAAATCTCAAGTATGCCACTGATGTCGAACTGGCTGAGATCGATGATCGTTATCCGGAATATCTGGCGCGTATCCGAGGCGAAAAACATAATAAAGCAATTAAATATATCAGCTATTCATGGAAAGCCGAGCAGCAACACCGTCAATTGATCAAGGATATCCAGTCCGGCACGGGAATCTTTTTCGGCATGTTGGCAGAGCGTTTCCGCACAACAAAGACACGTTATTTTGTTTGTCAGAATTGCGGAGCAACACTGACTGTAATGCCGGAAGAAAAATGCCCTGTCTGTAGCTTTCCTGTCAGCTGGTACAAGGAAATCCCACTACCGACACTTTGATGATTCTAACCGATGATTGATGCTTGGTTTCCGCTCGTTAGTTCATAGGATGCGAGCATGACCATGCAATCTGACTCTTCCCGAATTCTTACGCTGAAAGGCCACGAGGCATTATCGGATTTTCGCCGTGATAAGCTAAGCGGTATAATGCGTGAACAGGGAATTGTTCCTGTGGACATCCGTGCTCATTATATACATATAGCCGAGGTGGCTCAGTCATGGGTACATTCGGAAACGGAGCAACTGGCCCGGTTACTGGGGCACGCACCTGATTTGTTTACGGAACATGCAGCCGATGATCTGTTTCTGGTTGTGCCTCGTATTGGTACCATCAGTCCATGGTCATCCAAAGCGACAGATATTGCCGGTCTGTGCGGGCTGGCTGGTCTGATCCGGCTTGAGCGCGGTATCGCTTACCGCATTTCGGGCGTCAATCTTGACCAGCGTGCTGTAGTATCTACACAGCTGCATGACCGTATGACCGAAACTGTGTTATCTGATGTTGGCGAACTTTCCCGGTTATTTATCCATCATGACCCACAGCCTCTGGCTGTAATCGATATCCTGTCCGGTGGGCGTAACGCATTAGCGAGAGCCAATCGTGCAATGGGTTTAGCGCTGGCCGAGGATGAGATTGATTATCTGCTAGAGAATTTCAAACATTTAAACCGCAACCCATCCGATACCGAACTGATGATGTTTGCCCAGGCTAATTCCGAGCATTGCCGCCACAAGATTTTTAATTCCGACTGGGTTATTGATAGAGAGACACAGGAACGTTCTCTTTTCTCCATGATTCGGAATACCCATCAGCTAAACCCGGAAGGCACGCTGGTAGCCTATAGTGACAACTCATCAGTTATCGAAGGTGCCAAATCCAGACGTTTTTACCCTGATGATGATCGGCATTACAGGGTTCATGATGATGATACCCATATTCTGATGAAAGTGGAGACGCACAATCATCCAACGGCGATTTCTCCGTTTGCCGGTTCTGCTACCGGATCCGGTGGTGAAATTCGCGATGAGGGCGCGACAGGTGTTGGCTCCAAGCCCAAAGCAGGGCTGTGCGGCTTTTCCGTGTCTAATCTGCGTATGCCGGATTTCGAACAGCCGTGGGAGATTGATTACGGCAAGCCAGAACGTATTGTATCCGCGCTTGATATTATGACCGAAGGCCCTATTGGCGCGGCGGCTTTTAATAACGAATTCGGGCGCCCGAATCTGGCCGGTTATTTTCGTACGTATGAGCAACAGGTGGGGGATGAACTGCGCGGTTATCATAAGCCGATTATGATTGCCGGCGGTGCCGGTAATATCGATGCACGACATATCCATAAAGAAAAGGTTCCTGCAGGTAGTCTTATTATTCAGCTGGGCGGGCCAGCGATGTTAATCGGTCTTGGTGGCGGAGCGGCATCAAGCATGGATACCGGGGCCAATGCTGAATCTCTGGATTTTGATTCTGTGCAGCGTGGCAACCCGGAAATGGAGCGCCGCTGTCAGGAAGTACTGGATCGTTGCTGGCAGATGGGCGATAAAAATCCGATTCTGTTTATCCATGATATTGGTGCCGGAGGTTTATCCAATGCCGTACCGGAATTGATTGATGATGCCGGACGGGGGGGCTGGGTAGATCTGCGTGCCGTCCATAATATGGAATCAGGTATGAGCCCGATGCAGATATGGTGCAATGAGGCACAGGAACGGTATATGCTGGCTATTGCACCGGAATCGCGAAGCCTTTTTACTGAAATTTGTGAACGGGAACGATGCTTGTTTGCTGTACTCGGTGAGGCGACAGAGAAACGGGATCTGGTGGTTAACGATCCTGAATTTGGCAACCAGCCGGTAAACTTGTCGCTGAATATGTTGCTGGGAAAGCCACCGAAAATGACTCGCGATGTAAGCCGGAAAGAGAATGCCGGCGTAGCACTGGATATGGCTTCCATTGATCTGAACGAGGCGGTCGAGCGAGTTTTTCATCTGCCGGCTGTGGCCAGTAAAGAGTTTCTGATCACCATCGGTGATCGTTCAGTTACAGGATTAGTAGCACGGGATCAGATGGTAGGTCGTTGGCAGGTACCTGTGGCGGATGTGGCAGTAACAGCGAGCGATTATTGCGGATACACAGGCGAGGCAATGGCGATGGGTGAACGCACACCGATTGCAGTGATTGATGCCGTTGCCTCCGGCCGCATGGCGGTCGGTGAGGCGTTGACCAATATTGCAGCTGCATCCATTGAAAAAATCGGTGATGTAAAACTTTCCGCCAACTGGATGGCGGCTTGTGGTCACTCAGGCGAAGATGCAGCCCTGTACGATACGGTCAAGGCAGTAGGCATGGAACTCTGCCCTGAACTTGGTGTTTCCATTCCGGTTGGCAAGGATTCTCTGTCGATGAAATCCGTATGGCAGGTTAGCCATGACCATGGAGAAACTGAACAACGGGAAATGACTTCGCCGCTTTCCCTGATTGTTTCCGCCTTTGCACCGGTATGTGATGTGCGCAGAACACTAACACCTGAACTTAAACTGGATCAGGGTGATAGCGATCTGATTCTGATTGATTTGGGTGAGGGACGAAATCGACTGGGTGGTTCGGCCCTGGCACAGGTTTATGGTGCGACCGGTGACGAAGCTGCGGATGTGAATAATCCGATATTGCTCAAGGCCTTTTTTGAAACTGTGCAGCAGCTGAATCGTCAAGGGTTATTGCTGGCATATCATGATCGTTCCGATGGTGGCTTGTTTGTGACCCTTGCCGAGATGGCTTTTGCTGCACGTGCCGGTTTGGACATTCAACTGGATGCATTGGCTGGAGGGGTGCTATCTTTGCTATTCAGTGAAGAACTCGGTGCTATCGTTCAGGTGTGTAAATCAGACAGTGAGAAGGTGATGAATGTATTGGCCGATGCAGGCCTGGCTCATGTTGCCCATCGCATTGGCCAACCGACTTCTGATCGCCAAATAATATTGTCCAGTCGTGGTGAAACGCTGTTTGAGGCACATATGCTGGAACTGCAGAAAGTATGGGCGGAAACAAGCTTCCGCATGCAGGCACAGCGCGATCATCCGGATTGTGCGGCAGAGGCATATGATGCAATTGTCGATCGGGATGATATTGGTCTGGTTGCCGAGTTATCATTTGACCCGGCTGAGGATATTTGTGCGCCGTATGTGAATAGCATGCGGCCAAAAATGGCGGTATTACGTGAGCAGGGTGTGAACGGCCAGGTTGAAATGGCTGCTGCTTTTGATCGTGCCGGATTTGATTGCCATGATGTTCACATGTCCGATATTATCGAGGGGCGTTTCAGCTTGGATGATGTTCATGGGCTGGTCGCCTGTGGCGGCTTTTCCTTTGGAGATGTTCTCGGTGCCGGTCGTGGATGGGCACAGTCGGTACTCTATAATAAACGGGCGCGCGATCAGTTTGATGCTTTTTTTCATCGTGCCGATACTTTTGCCTTGGGTGTCTGTAATGGTTGCCAGATGATGTCTTCGCTCAAGTCGATGATTCCGGGAGCGGAAAACTGGCCGGGTTTCGAGCGTAACCGTTCTGAACAGTTTGAGGCAAGGTTGTTACAGGTGGAAGTGCTCGATTCACCCTCAATATTCCTTTCCGGTATGATTGGTTCGAAATTGCCGCTGGTGGTGGCGCATGGCGAGGGGCGTGTGGCGTTTGACTCGGATGAGCAGCATGCCCATGTGCAGGCTTCACTCCGCTATCTGGGCCCGGATGGTAAGGCTGCAGATACATATCCGCATAATCCGAACGGTTCGCCGGATGGTTTGACCGGATTTACTACGGTAGATGGCCGTTTCACGATCATGATGCCGCATCCGGAGCGGATGTTCCGCAGTTGCCAGTATTCATGGCATCCGGATACATGGGGAGAAGACGGGCCGTGGATGCGTATGTTCCGGAATGCCCATTTATGGGTGGGATAAGCCGCCCTGATTGTTGGTGATCTTCTTTCGGGTTACGCGAATTTGCTGGATTTCCAAAGTATCCTGATCGCGATTACAGATATGTCAGATTGACAGTTTAAATTCGTCATCTTCATCATCGCCAGGGTGCTGTAGAATGTCATCCACGCTGGTTTTATCCCTGCCATCGCCTGTTCCTCCAATCGTCGCCATTTTCATTTTCAGGCGCAGATTGTTGGCCGAGTCGGCATTGCGAAGAGCTTCGATCTCCGATATTTTACCACTGTGCCATAACTGAAACAGGGCTTGGTCAAAGGTGCGCATGCCGTGCTGTTCACCTGCTTCCATGGTTTCCTTGATGGCGCCTACATCGCCTTTGAGGATGAGATCGGCAATGCGCGGTGTGTTGATGAGGATTTCGATGGCGGCGGTCCGTTTGCCATCCACAGTTTTAACCAGCCGCTGGGAGAGAATAGCGCGCAGATTCAAGGATAAATTCATATAGACTTGCTGGTGCTGTTCTTCGGGGAAAAAGTTAAGGATGCGATCCAGTGCCTGATTGGAATTGTTGGCATGCAAAGTCGCCATGGCCAGATGGCCGGTTTCGGCAAAGGCGATGGCATGTTCCATCGTCTCCCGCTCGCGAATTTCACCCAGCAGGATCACATCCGGTGCTTGCCTGAGTGTGTTTTTCAGTGCGTTACTGAAAGATATGGTATCGGAGCCCACTTCACGCTGGGTGACAAAACATTTTTTGTGTGAGTGCATGAATTCAACCGGGTCTTCGATGGTGATGATATGGCCAGCCTGATTGCTGTTGCGCCAGTCTACCATGGCAGCCAGCGAAGTGGATTTACCGGAACCGGTGGCGCCGACCATCAGTACCAGCCCGCGTTTGCTCATGGCGATATCCTTGAATATGTCTGGCAACTTCAAGTCATCAAGTGTAGGGATTTCAGTCGTGATCTGGCGAATCACCATGCCAACAGTGCCCCGTTGGCGATAGATGTTAACGCGGAACCTGCCCAGCCCGGCTATGGCTGCGGAAAGGTTCATTTCCATTGCAGCAGCAAAATCGGCTTTTTGTTTCTCATTCATCAGATCCTTGGACAGCTGATCAATGCTGGCAGGCTTGATGACAACATCACCCAGGCGGTGAATGCTACCGTTGATACGATAACCCGGAGGTGCACCGGCCATCAGGTAGAGGTCAGATGCATCACGTTCGACCATGACCTTCAATAATTGTCGGATTGAAAGTTCATCTGTCATTGGTTTGCTCCTGTTGTTTTTTTCAGAGAGTGAAAGCAAAATCTGTACCGGTATTTTGTCCGGCCAATAGTTATGCTAACAATCGTGCTTGCAATTCCAGTAGCCAGTTCGCAGTTTTCTGCGACTGTAGTTGGTTGCATGGGGAGCATAATGGATGATCAGAGAATAGACAATCAGCCGGTTAGCCCAATTCTTGTCGGCCTGATGGGATCGGGAAAGAGCAGCATCGGCAGACGACTGGCCGTCAGTCTGAAACTGCCGTTGATTGATCTGGATGATTACATTGTTGAACAGGCAGGGCGCTCGATTCCGGAGATTTTTGAACAGGATGGCGAGGCAGTATTTCGCCGGATGGAAACCGAGGCTTTGCATCAGGTTGTCGGCAGCCATGCAGTGATTGCCACAGGTGGCGGGGTGGTGATGTCTGAAACAAACAGGCATATTCTTAAACTGCACCCGCCGGTGATATGGTTGAAAGCAAGCCCCGATTTTTTAGCCGGCCGCATTGCCGGCGATAATAACCGGCCGTTGATTGCGGCTGGAGATACGTTAAAAAAACTGCAGGAACTGGCTGCTATTCGATATCCGCTTTATGAACAGTGTGCTGATTTCATCTTGCCACGCGGTGACATGAAAAAAACCGAAGCATTACATGCGATTCTTGATTTTATATCCGCTTTTCGGAAGTCGTAATGTGATATCCTTTGTCGCGCAATGCTGTCCGGGTATATCTTCCTGGCTCAGCTTTTCACATCTGGACTATGTCTGGTCGTTGAATGGCTGGCCGGACACATAAAAAGCACGGTTTTTCTGCAGTGTACGCAGATAGCGCATCGCCCTATACTCCGTCGCCATGACTGAATTTGCCCTGATTTTACTGTCTGCCGTATTGGTTAATAATTTTGTATTGACCAAGTTTCTTGGTATCTGCCCGTTTTTGGGCACATCCTCTAAAGTGGAGACAGCGATAGGCATGTCTTTTGCCGTCATGTTTGTGATGACGCTGGCTTCAACAGCATCATGGCTGGTGCAGCAATATGTGTTGATTCCATTGAACTTACTTTATCTGCAAACTATTTTCTTTATCCTGATCATTGCCTCTCTGGTGCAGTTTATCGAGATGATGATTCATAAAACCAGCCCGGTGTTATATCAGGGGCTGGGCATCTTTTTACCGCTGATTACCACCAATTGCGCTGTGCTTGGTGTGGCCATTCTGAACGTACAGCAGGAACAGACGTTTCTGACATCTGCTCTGTACGGCGGAGGTGCTGCAATGGGCTTTGCGCTGGTCTTGATACTATTCGCCGGTTTACGTGAACGCATTGAGGTTTCACCTGTGCCGGCAGCCTTCAAGGGCTCGCCGCTGGCATTGATTACGGCTGGCATGATGAGCCTGGCCTTTATGGGCTTCTCCGGTCTGGTTAAAGTCTGATTCATGGTCGGTTTATTGTATGCTCTGGTCAGCCTGGGCGCATTTGCTTTTGTTGCCGGTTTGATACTGGCGATTGCCCAGAGAGTATTCCATATTGAAGGCGATCCGATGGTGGACAAGATCGACGCTTTATTGCCGCAAACCCAATGCGGTCAGTGCGGATACCCCGGTTGCAAACCATATGCTACAGCCGTGGCCGGTGGTGAAGCCGAAGTGAATCACTGTGTGCCCGGCGGTGAACGCACCATGCTGCAAATCGCTGATTTGATGGGCGTGGAACCGAAAGCTGTGGAAGAAGAGGCCGCAGCTCCCCGGTTGGCTTTTGTGCGCGAGGATGAGTGTATTGGCTGTACTTTGTGCATCAAGGCGTGCCCGGTCGATGCTATCGTCGGCGCACCCAAACAATATCACTCGGTTATTACCGATCATTGTACCGGCTGTGAATTGTGTGTGGAGCCCTGTCCGGTGGATTGCATCGATATGGTGACGAAACCGGAGTTGCTTGAGCACTGGTCGTGGCCGTTGCCTGATACCAAACGTTCACAGCTTGCTCATGAAAGGAGAGATCAACATGCCGGCCACGCTTAGAAATATTGCCCAGCGGCTCGGTATGATAGCACACAGCTTTCCCGGTGGCGTGCACCCCGAACAGCACAAATTGACCGGAGCGTTGCCCATTGAAATCTGCGATCTGGCACCGGTGCATATTCTGCCGATGAAGCAGCATATCGGTTCTCCCTGCTCAGCGCTGGTCAAGGTCGGGGACCGGGTGCTGCGTGGCCAAAAAATCGCCAAATCAGAAGGTTATGTATCGGTGCCGGTGCATGCGCCTACATCGGGGCTCGTGGTCAAGATCGAGGAGCATCCCATTGCACACCCGTCCGGCATGGGAATGCCATCGGTTTTTATCGAGACAGATGGTGATGATGCCATTGATAAAACCTTGGCACCGATCACCGACTGGCTGAATACCGATCCTGCCATCTTACGCGAACGGGCTCGTATGTGCGGGCTGGCAGGTCTTGGTGGCGCAGTATTCCCTACCTTTATCAAACTGGTACGAGATCAGCGATTCCCGATTGAAACAGTGATTCTCAACGGCATTGAATGCGAACCCTATCTGACCAGTGATCACCGTCTGATGGCAGAATACGCTGAAGAAGTTTTGACTGGCATGCGTATGATCAAACATATGGTAGGAGCAACATCCGGGCTGATTGCTATTGAGGATAACAAGCCGGAAGCTGTTGCTGCCATGCACGAAGCTTTAGCAAAAATGGATGGTTTGAATGATGTTCGTGTGGTTGAACTGGCCACCCGCTACCCGCAAGGCAGCGAAAAACAATTGATCTATTCCCTGACCGGGCACGAGGTTCCGGCAGGCAAGCTGCCTATGCATGTTGGCGTGATCTGCCAGAACGTGGGTACAACGAAAGCTTTGTTTGATGCGATTGCAATGGGTAAACCGCTGATCGAACGCGTGGTAACAGTAAGTGGCGACGCCTTGCCCAATCCTGCCAATTTACTTGTGCGGTTGGGTACGCCTGCTCGCCAATTATTTTCGCGTCAGGGCCTGGAAGATTTTGATGGTCTGCAAATAGTGCATGGCGGCCCGATGATGGGTGAACGATTGAAGGCGCCGGATGTTCCTGTGGTTAAATCGACCAACGGCTTGCTGGCACTGAGTACCAGGGCGATGGCAGCAGCACATACAGCGGAGCAACCATGCATCCGCTGCGGTCATTGCAGCGAGGCTTGCCCGGTTTCGCTGGTGCCGAACCTGCTGGCTGATCAGTGCCGTTCCGATCAGTTCGACAAGGCGGAAGACTATCAGTTATTTGATTGTATAGAATGCGGTTGCTGTTCCTATGTCTGTCCGTCGAATATTCCGCTGGTACATTATTTTCGTTATGGCAAAGGACAGATTGCGTTGGACCGGCGGGAACAGTCGTTTGCTGAAGCATCGCGGCAACGCTCGGAATCACGTGATGCTCGCATTGAACATGAAAAGGCAGAGAAGGCAGCACGTCGCTCCCGTGTTCGAAAAACACATGCCCCCAGGACGGGTACAGTTTCTGCTGATACAAAATCAGCAGTAGATACACAACATGTTGATACGAGCAGCAAGCCTGAGGAGAAAAGGTAATGCCGTTAATTATGCTTAGTTCTCCCCATGCACATGGCGGTGATTCGATTCGTATGATGATGTTCACCGTCATCCTTGCCCTGTTGCCTGCGGCCCTGTTCAGCGTATATCTGTTTGGCTGGTTATCTGTACTGATGATTGTGAGCTGCATGCTGACAGCACTGATCACCGAGGCAGTTTGTTTAAGATTGATGAGACGGCCACTAGCGACGCTGCTGGATAATTCCGCAGCCCTGACCGGCCTGTTTCTGGCCCTTACATTGCCTGCTGCCACGCCGTGGTGGATGGCCGTGCTGGGTTCGGTGTTTGCTATTGTGCTGGGCAAACAGGTTTATGGCGGTCTGGGTTATAATATCTTTAATCCGGCGCTGTCAGCGCGGGTCATTTTACTGATTTCGTTCCCGCTGAATATGACGACATGGCTTGTCCCGATGTCGATTCATATGGGGTCAGCTACATCAGGATTGAACCTGTATGATTTTTCCACATGTTTGACCCTGTTTTTTGCCGGTGTCGATACTTTGCCCATAGTCATGCAACAGGGGCTGGATGCGATTTCGATGGCCAGTCCGCTCGGGCATGTAAAAACAGAAGCGACACTCGGCGTACCGGTGTTCGAAGCACTTACCGGTTATCACTATACTGTACTGGATGCCTTTCTTGGTTTTGAGACTGGCAGTATTGGCGAAACCAGTGCGCTGGCACTGTTGGTTGGTGGTATCTTTTTGTTGGCACGTCACAGTATCACCTGGCACATCCCGTTTTCTTATCTGGCTACGGTAGCGCTGCTGGCAGCAATTTTCAGCAGTATAGCACCGGAACAATTCACGTCGCCAATGTTCCACCTGTTTGCCGGTGGCTTGATGTTGTGCGCATTTTTTATGGCCACCGATCCGGTGTCGTCACCGGTGACACCAATCGGACAAATTATTTTCGGAATCGGTTGCGGCGTGCTGACCTGGAGTATCCGTTCTTTCGGTGGTTATCCGGAAGGCGCAATGTTTGCCGTACTGCTGATGAACTGTGCCGTTCCTCTGATTGATCACTACTGTCGCCCGCGCGTCTATGGCCATAAAAAGGAAGCAGGGGAAAAATCAGAGTGATGATACTGGATAAAGATCAGATTCGCATGGTGACTGCCCTGTTTGTGGTGGCTGCCATTGCAGCTATCTTGCTTGGTCTGACTGATATGGTAACTCGCGAGCCGATTGCTGTTGCGCAGAAAGCTGCTCTTCACAAAGCCTTACAGCAGGTGCTCCCGCTCCATGCCAATGACCCACAAGTTGACAAAATTGTGCTTGGCAGGGCTGATGGGGCAGGTATAGATATATTTCCGGCCAGAGATACGGAGGGCATTGTCCGTGGTGTTGCATGGGAAGTGGTAGCGCCGGACGGATATTCCGGTTCCATACGGATTTTGCTTGGGCTCAAGCCGGACGGGCGCGTCTATGCCATTCGCGTAACTGATCATAAGGAGACACCAGGGCTGGGCGATGGCATTGTCAAAAATCATAGCTGGCTGGCCAGCTTTATGGATCAAAGCCTGAGCAGTAAAAAGTGGAAAGTGAAAAAAGACGGCGGTGATTTCGATCAGTTCACCGGCGCTACCATTTCGCCGCGCGCCGTGGTCAAAGCGGTAAAAGGCGCACTGGTGTTTTTCAACAGCCATAAACAGGCTATCCTTGCCCGTCTGCAAAAACAGGCGAGTACACCTGCCACAGGAGGACATCACGGTGGATAAATCAGAAATTTTTGCCGATGGCTTCTGGCATAATAATACAATTTTCGCACAGTTGCTCGGCATGTGCCCGTTGCTCGGCGTTACCACCTCGGTTGAAAACGGTTTCTGGATGGGTGCGGCGACCGTGCTGGTGCTGATAGGCTCCAGTCTGGTGGTTTCGATGGTGCGTGGCGTGATTCCGAAAAACGTGCGCATCCCGGCTTATATCACCATTATTGCAGCATTTGTGACCGTGGTTGAAATGGCCATGAATGCATGGATGCACGAAATGTATTTGATTCTCGGCCTGTTCATTCCGCTGATTGTGGTCAATTGCGCTATTCTGGGTCGCGCTGAAGCCTTCGCAAGCAAGAATTCCGTATCTGATTCGGTAATGGATGCACTCGCGGTCGGACTTGGTTTTACCTTCGCGCTGGTGTTGTTGGGAGGCGTACGCGAATTGTTCGGGCAAGGGGAGTTGTTAGGGATCTCTGTATTTGGGGACAGTTATCCGGATGTGCTGATGTTTATCCTGCCTCCGGGCGCATTTATCGCGCTGGGCTTTATTCTTGCTGCTATCAACCTGATCAACCGAAGCGTAGCTCGTCGGGCTGAAGCGCGTGCACGGTCAAATCATGAAGGCGCAGCATCTGCGGCTATTGTGGAGGCACAATAATGGATATCTATTTTTGGGCTATTGCCATAGGGCTGGGATTGCCACTGTGGTGGTTTGCTTTTTATGCCACCAAACGCATGCGTATTGGCAAAAACCAGGAGCGTGAGGCTCAGGCCAAACGCAATCTTGAACGGTTTAAGATGGAACAAGAGGCGATGGAACAGGCAGCCAGAGAGCAGGCGGAGAAACAGGCCGCAGGAGAACAGGCAACAGAGGACCAGAAATCCCTTGCGAAGGAATCGGCCACAGCCGTTGTTAACGTTGGAAAAACGGGCAAACAGGAGCAGGACTGATGCCGTGCCTGTTTGTGCATACGAATGTTGACGTGGCTGACAAAGACGCTTTCCTGGCGCGCTGTTCATCTCAAACATCGGCAGCGCTGGGTAAGCCTGAGTCCTATGTTATGGTCAAAGTAGTTGATACTCAGTCCATGCTGTTTGCAGGAACGGATGCACCGCTGGCATTTGTGGAAGTGAAAAGTCTCGGCCTGATGGCAGCACAGACAGCCGGTCTTTCTGCCATGCTGTGCGATTTATTACAGCAGGAGCTGGGCATTGAGCCAGGCCGTATCTATATCGAATTCGCTGCTCCTGAACGTGCTATGTTCGGCTGGAATGGCGGGACATTTTAATCCATGACCATCCGTGAGATCCTGATTCATCCCGATGACCGCCTGCGCGTAGTGGCTGCACCGGTCAGCTTTCCTCTGTCCGATGAAGTGAAACAGGTCATCCAGGATATGGCCGACAGTATGTACGATGCCCCCGGCGTCGGGCTGGCAGCTCCCCAGATTGGTGTTCCCCTGCAAATTGCTGTCACCGATACGCTGTGGCGTAGTGATGAAGTACGCCATGATCCGGATAATCCGGGTGGCAGTCGCGATCTCAAGGTGTGGATTAATCCTGAATTTCTGTGGAAAAGTGATGAAATGGCAACATGGGAAGAGGGTTGTTTATCCGTGCCGGAAACCTATGCCGATGTAACCAGGCCTGCAGCCGTGCGCTTACGCTGGTTTGATATGGATGGTGAGCCGCACGAGCATGATTTTAGTGATTTTCTGGCTGTCGCTTTGCAACATGAATTTGACCACCTGCTGGGTAAACTGTTCATTGATTATCTGTCCCCGCTCAAACGCAATATGATCACCAAAAAAATGAAGAAATTGTATAAAAGTTAAGGGCGCGGCAAGAACCCCGACGTTTCCCTGTCCATACATATTCCCAGATGGCGGACGTTGAAGTCTACCGAATGAGAAAAATGGAGAAAACATGCGTGTAGTGTTTGCCGGAACCCCCGGCTTTTCTGTCTCTTGTCTGAGGGCTCTGATCGAAGCAGATGGCATGGATGTGGTCGGAGTGGTATCGCAGCCGGATCGTAAATCAGGGCGTGGCATGAAGTTGACGCCTTCGGCTGTGAAACAGGCCGCCCTTGATGCGGGTATCGATGTGATTACACCCGAAAAATTGCGTGATAATGACGAAGCACTGGCCTGGCTGCAAAGCAAACAGGCTGATTTTCTGATAGTGGTTGCCTTTGGCATGATTCTACCCAAAACATGGCTGGATGCTGTGAGCATATCTCCGGTGAATGTGCATGCATCGCTGTTACCGCGATGGCGCGGGGCTGCACCGATTGAACGCAGTTTGTTGGCTGGTGATGCGGAAACCGGTGTGTGTATCATGCAGATGGAAGAGGGGCTGGATACGGGCGGTATTTATGCCCGCCGAACCTTGCCGATCAGCGCAACAATGACCGGCTCTGAACTCTGGTCCGCATTGGCAGCAATGGGTGCTGAATTGCTGGTCGAAACGTTGCCGAAAGTCGGGACGGGGCTTATGCCTGAACCACAGCCTGAGAATGGTGTGACATACGCACATAAAATCACCAATGAAGAGCGTATCATCGACTGGCGTAAAACTGCTGTTGAAATTGATCGTCTGGTGCGCTGTTTTTCACCACGGCCCGGTGTGCGCACTCGATGCCATGGTAAATGGCTGAAGTTGATTGCCGGAGAACCGTTGGCCTGCACGTCCGGCCAGGAAGAAGGTTCAGTGGCCGGTGCGAACCGGTATCTGGAAGTTGTCTGTGCAGAAGGTTCGGTTTATCGCATTACCGAATTACAGCCGGAGGGTAAAAAACCTATGGCTGCCGGTGATTTCTTGCGTGGTGCTCAGCTGGGCACCGGTGATTTACTCAACAATTAAATTATTTGCATTCATTAAACAGGAACTGACCATGGCTGAGCCAAAGACTATTTATCTGAAGGATTATATTGCGCCGGCTTTTCTTGTGGATCATGTGTCCCTTACATTTACCTTACGGCCAACATTCACTGATGTGGTCTCAGTTGTGCGGTATCGGCGCAATCCTTCAGTCGCTTCAGCAGGTGGACTGGAACTGGATGGTCACGATATGGAATTGATATCTGTCCGTCTGGATGGCTGTGAGCTGTCTGAGGGCACCTATGTACTGCATGGCAGTGGTTTGCGCATTCAGAATGTGCCTGACTCATTTGAACTGGAAATCAGCACCCGTCTTAATCCCGAAGCCAATACGGCATTGGAAGGACTGTATCGTTCCGGTGATATATATTGCACCCAGTGTGAAGCACAGGGGTTTCGCAGGATTACCTATTATCCGGATCGCCCCGATGTGATGGCAACATTCTCGGTGCGTATACTGGCGGATAAACAGACCAATCCGGTGTTATTATCCAATGGCAATCCGGTTGCACATGGGGATCTGGCCGATGGTCAGCACTGGGTCGAGTGGCATGATCCGTTTGCCAAACCATGTTATTTATTTGCACTGGTGGCTGGCAATTTCTCAAGCGTGGAGGATCAATTCACCACTATGTCCGGTCGCGATGTAACGCTGCGGATTTTTACCGAAGCGCATCACGTCGACCAGTGCGGTCATGCCATGGCATCGTTGAAACGGGCCATGCGCTGGGATGAACAGCGTTTTGGCCTCGAATACGATCTTGATCTGTTCATGATTGTCGCGGTCGATGATTTCAATATGGGTGCAATGGAGAACAAGGGCCTGAATATCTTCAATTCGCGGCTGGTGTTCGCCAGTCCTGAAACAGCCACCGATGATGATTATATCGCTATTGAAGCAGTGATCGGGCATGAATATTTCCATAACTGGACGGGTAATCGAGTGACTTGTCGGGACTGGTTTCAGCTCAGTCTGAAAGAGGGATTGACGGTGTTCCGTGATCAGGAATTTACAGCGGACACCCATTCGCGGGCCGTGAAACGTATCGAAGATGTGCGCTTGCTGCGTACCCATCAGTTCGCCGAAGATGCCAGCCCGATGGCGCATCCGATTCGTCCGGCCTCGTATATGGAAATCAATAATTTTTATACCGTCACGGTGTATGAAAAGGGTGCCGAGGTGGTGCGATTGTACCAAAATCTGCTTGGTGTGGATGGCTTTCGTCGGGGCATGGATTTGTATTTTCAGCGCCATGATGGACAGGCTGTCACGACAGAATATTTTCTTGCTGCCATGGCCGATGCCAACAATACTGACCTGTCACAAATGCAGTGCTGGTACGATCAGGCCGGTACGCCGAAACTGACTGTGCGGATGGATTATGATGCCGACAAACAGCGTTGTATTTTACACTGTTCGCAGTCTTGTCCGGCTACGCCCGGAAACAGCAATAATCACCCATTTTTGATTCCTCTTACCATGGGGCTGTTGCTGCCGGATGGTACTGAACAGTCGTTGCAGCTGGATGGTGAATCAGCCGCTGACGGGACAAACCGCACACTGTTGATTCGTGATACCGTGCAATCGTTCGCCTTTATCCATGTGTCGGAGAAGCCATTGCCATCATTACTGCGCGGCTTTTCAGTGCCGGTCGAACTCGATTATCCTTATTCGCTGTCTGAAAATGCATTTCTGATGTGCCATGATTCCGATCCGTTTAACCGCTGGGCTGCGGCACAGCGGTTGTCGATGCAGAGCTTGTTGACCATATTGGATGGAGATGAGCCGGATGCAGACGTGACTGCTGCATTCGCCCATGTATTGCATGATAAAACGCTGGATGCGGCGTTGAAAGCCGAAGCGGTGATATTGCCATCTGAATGCGATATTGCCGAAGCCTGTTCGCCTTGTGATTCTGCCGCTATCCACGCCGCGCATGAGCAATTGCGTCATCTGATTGCAACAGCCTTGCGTCATGATTTCGAGGTGATTTACCATTACTTGTCTGCCGCTACCGGAAGCGATGATAGCGCCATGCAGCAGCGTAAGCTGAAAAATGTGTGTCTGACATATCTGGCTGCATTAAAGGATCACAAGTCAATCAGCCTGATTTATCGTCAGTTCACTACCGCCACGAACATGACCGACCAATACGCTGCATTAGCTGCGCTGGCCGATCTGGATTGCCCCGAAAGGAAGTTGGCACTGGCACAGTTTGAACAGCAGTGGCACCGGGAGCCTAATGTGATGGATAAATGGTTTGCTGTGCAGGCGGCTTCATCGCTGCCGGGCACGCTGGAACGCGTTCAAACGCTGCTTGAGCATGCGGCGTTTGATTTACGCAATCCGAACAAGGTACGGGCATTGATCGGAACATTCGCCTTGAGAAATCCGGACGCTTTTCATGCTGACGATGGCAGCGGTTATACCTTTGTCGCCGATCAGGTGTTGGCGCTGGATGCCATCAATCCCCAAATTGCAGCGCGTATGGTGAGAGCGCTGATGCGCTGGAAACGTCTGGAGCCGGCCCGCAGCGCCTTGAATCGCGCTGCCTTGCAGCGCATTGCTGATCACCATGGTTTATCCGGCGATGTGTATGAAATTGTCAGCAAGAGTTTAGCCTGATGAAAATTTCTGATCTGCCGTTTAATCAAACCATTGGTTTGCAAATTGATGGCGAGGCTGTTTATTTGAAACAACAGGATCATTTGCTGAATCATGTTGGAAGTCTGCATGCATCGGTGCTTCACGGTTTGGCCGAGGGTGCCAGCGGGCACTATTTGATTTTGAATCTGCTGCCGCTATTTCCGCAATCGCTGGTGCTGGCGAAGAAGGCGGTCATTCAATATAAACGCCCGGCGACCGGTGATTGTCTGGCTCGGGCGGATGTCAGCGAAGCAGCATTGCTGGCATGTGTCGCCACCCTCAAACGGCGTAACAGAGCGGTTCTGACTGTGCCTGTGAACGTGTTTTGTAAAGGCCACATAGTTGCAAAGGCTGAATTCGACTGGTGGTTCAGGTTAGAGATATAATGACTGTGGCTTAATCCGCCAGTTCTGCATTGTGATAGACTTTCTGCACGTCATCACAGTCATTCAGAGCCGCCAGCAACTCATCAAATACGATAGCATCCTCATCGCTCAGGCTGGCCAGCGTTTGCGGTTCATAAGAGATGTCCTCGATCTCGAATTCGATATCCGGCATTGCTTCCGTTAGTGTCGTTTTGGTTTTAAAGAACTCGGTGTTAGGGGTGAGGACAGTAATCATGCCCTCTTCACATTCAATGTCGCTGACATCAATATCGGCCATCATCAGAGATTCCAGCACGTTGTCCTCGTTATCACCGGGAAATACAAAAACGGCCTGATGGTCGAACATGTGGGCCACGGAGCCCGGTCCGCCAATCTTGCCTCCGTTTTTGGCGAAGCACTGGCGCACATCGTTGTAGGTGCGGTTGTTGTTGTCGGTCAGGCAATCCACGATAATCATGCAACCGCCGGGGCCGAAACCTTCATACCGGGCAACGGAATAGTCTTCACCGCCGCCACCTTTGGCTTTTTCGATGGCGCGATCAATGACATGGCTTGGCACCTGATCCTTCTTGGCATTATCCAGCAGTCGGCGTAGCGACAGATTACCATTTGGGTCAATACCACCATTTTTAGCGCAGACATAGATCTCCCGGCCATACCTAGAATAGACCTTGGTTTTAGCACCGGCTGTTTTTGCCATGGAGACCTTGCGATTCTGATATGCTCTACCCATATTTA
>CAZBEN010000019.1:0-20226 GCA_964490955.1 uncultured Zetaproteobacteria bacterium
CGGCAATATCTACTTTCAATGTATCGTCCTTGACGTCGGTTACCTTGCCGTACAGTCCACCACCGGTAATAATCGTATCGCCTTTTTTCAACTGACCGATCAGATTGCGATGTTCCTTGAGTTTTTTCTGTTGTGGGCGAATGAGCAGGAAATAGAAAATCACCATGATCAATACCAGTGGGATCAGTGAAGCAAAGCCGCCGCCGCCATCAGATACGGGTGCAGCTTCGGCATAAACCGGTGTAATAATAGCCATCGTAGCCGCAACAGATGCGATGATGGAAGAATAACATGTTTTCATGATGGATAGAACTCCTGATTAATGTCCCGATTTGGAATCTTGTTATATATCAATTTCCAAGGGCCGGCGATTATGCACGTCCACGGTAGCGTTGTAAAAACTGATCTCGAAATTCGGGCCAGTTTCCCTGCTCAAGCGCATTTCTGGCTCGAAGCATGAGGTCGCAATAGTAGTGCAGGTTATGCAAGGTATTCAACCTTGAGCTTAAGATTTCTTTGGCCATATACAGATGTCGCAGATAAGCACGGGAGAAATGACGGCATGTATAACAGCTGCAGTTCTCCATAACAGGCTGTTCATCATCGAAATGTTTGAGATTTTTGATATTTATTTTACCGTCATCGGTGAACAGTGTGCCATTGCGCGCATTGCGGCTCGGCATCACACAATCGAACATATCAATGCCGCGATCAATGCCCTCGATCAGATCATCAGGCGTACCCACGCCCATGACATAATGCGGTTTGTCTTCCGGAAGATGCGGAGCCAGCGTATCGAGCATGGCCATCATTTCTTCTTTCGGTTCACCCACCGACAAGCCACCGATAGCAATACCCTCGAAATCAATGTCTGCAACTGCTTTCAGGCTTTCCAGCCGCAATTCCGGGTACATACCACCCTGTACAATGCCAAACAGGGCTTGTGTTTCGTTGACCGGCAAAGCATCCCGGCATTCCGCCGCCCAGCGCATCGACATCTGCATGGAATCATTAGCTTCTTCATATGTGGCCGGGTAGGGAGTGCATTCATCGAAGGCCATCACAATATCACTGCCGAGTTTCTTTTGAATCTCCATGCTCTCTTTCGGCCCGAGGAAGACCTCGGCGCCATCAATATGAGAGCGGAAACGAACGCCATGGTCTTCGATTTTGCGTAATTCACCCAGCGACCAGACCTGAAAACCACCGGAATCGGTCAGAATAGGCCGGTCCCAGGCCATGAATCGGTGCAGTCCACCCATTTTTTTAATCAGATTAGCACCGGGACGTAACATCAAATGATAGGTGTTGCCGAGGATAATACTGGCTTTGATATCATCCGTCAGATCGGCAGGCGTGAGGCTTTTTACTGTGGCCTGTGTTCCCACCGGCATAAACACTGGTGTTTCCACTGTGCCGTGGGCAAGCTGCATGCGCCCGCGACGTGCGAAACCATTTTCGTCTTTAGCCAGTATTTTAAAGGACAGTGCCGACATGGCGGCGCAGACTGACGGGGTGTACAGGTCACATCAAGCTTCGCAGACAGCGGTGATTGAGGTTAGCTTGCAGCTATGCGTATTCTGATTGCTCCCGATGCCTTCAAGGATTCGCTGACTTCGACTGAGGCTGCTGTTGCGATGGCCTCTGGCATTCGCGCCGGCGCGCCTGATGCAGAGATGCTTATGATGCCGTTGGCTGATGGGGGCGAGGGCACGTTGGATGTGCTGCATATTCAATGCGTTGGGGAGGTGCGGAACGATATCCTCTATTTCAATGACAATGATGTTCCCTGTGGTTTGATCGAGTCAGCCCGGCTGATTGGATTGACCTTGCCAGATATGCAGGATGATGTGTTTGAGCGTGGCAGTGAAAAGCTGGGTATGGCGATTCTGGCTGCACTGGACGCAGGTGTGCACGATATCCGCATTGCACTCGGGGGTAGCGCCACTGCTGATGGTGGGCTGGGGCTTTTAGCTGCGCTCGGTTGCCTGGTGTTGGATCGCGATGGGATATGTGTTTCGCCCGATCTGAATGGGATGATACAGGCTGATCGCATCAACCTGAACAATATGGATCAGCGTTTGAAGCATGTTCGGATCACTATTCTGTGTGATGTGCAAAATCCTTTATGCGGCAATCAGGGAGCAGTTCATCTTTATGGGCCACAAAAAGGTATTGAACCCAAGCGATTGACAGAAGTCGAAACAGCTATGCGGCACTGGGCTGGTGTGTGTGAACAGGCATTCGGTATTTCGGTGAAAAATGATGCGGGCGCAGGTGCAGCCGGAGGACTCGGTTTTGCCTTGAGGTTATTGGGGACTCAAATTGTTTCGGGTGCAGAATATGTCATGGCTGCTTGCGATTTTGACCAGGTGGTAAGTACGGTCGATTGGGTGGTGACCGGTGAGGGCAGAAGCGATGCCCAGACGCTGAATGGCAAATTGCCGATAAAAGTTGCCAGGGTGGCCAGAAAAGCAGGCGTTTCTGTGGCACTGATTTCCGGGGATGTGCTGGACAGGCTGCATCTGTCAGCGTATTTCGATCGTATTGTCCCGGCCAGAACAGATGATATGTCCGTGTCGGAATCGATGGCTCGGGCGAAAGATAACCTGATTGCAGCGTCTGAATATTGGGTACACGAACTGTTATGATAGTATTCCCTGACCCGTCAGAGGCCGAAGATGACGGCTTGCTGGCTGCAGGCGGCAACCTGGAGCCGGAGACACTGTTGGTCGCATATGCAAAGGGTGTTTTCCCATGGTATGCGGAGGGTCAGCCGGTGCTTTGGTGGTCGCCTGATCCGCGCATGGTGTTGTTTCCTGACGAATTTCATTGCTCAAAACGGCTGGCACGTCGTATACGGCAGCATATTTACGGCATTTCGTTCGATGAGGCATTCAATGACGTCATCAGGGCATGTGCTGTTGTGCCGCGACAGGGTGAGGCTGGGACATGGATTCTGCCGGAAATGGTTGAGGCATATCAGCGCATGCATCAGCTTGGTTATGCTCATTCAATTGAGGTCAGGGAGAATGAGGAGCTGGTTGGAGGCCTATACGGGGTACTGCATCATGGCGTGTTTTTTGCTGAATCGATGTTCAGCCTCAAGGTTGATGCCTCGAAATTTGCATTGGCTGCATTATGCGAACGGGCACTGCAGCATCATTGGAAGCTGATCGATTGCCAGTTTCACACTGCACATTTACAAAGTCTCGGCGCGCGCGAGATATCACGAGAATTGTTTTTGAAAAAGATTCAATCGTAACTTAATAGATATGGAAGTTGTAAGGTGATCCTTCTCTAAAACGACTATGCCCTGATGGGCACATATTTTTTCACATGGGGGTATTCGATGAAAAAAATATTACAATATCTGTTACTTGTACCGGCTGTGTTTTTGTTCACAGTGGCTTCAGCTCAGGCGGCTGATTCGGGTATTAGTACCATGGCTGCAATCATCATGCATTTGAATCACTATCCGGATAGCAGCGAGCAGGAAAAACTGGCCGGGATTGTAGCGGATCAACATACAAGTGCCGGCGAAAAAATTCTGGCCTATGCTTTGAAAAACATGCGGCATAGTGTGGGTGGTAGCGATGCGGACAAGTTGCGTCAATTGCAGTCCGATGCTTCTGCCAGCAAGCAGGAAAAAGAGCTTGCGGGGATTTTGCTGGGCATTACCCATCATCCGTCCGACAGTGACAAGCAACAACTGAAAGCACTGATTGACTAGAGAAGCTCTGATTAACTCAGCACTTCCTTCGGGAATACGCCTGCTGATTGCGCAACAGGGTACGATCCGCTATTAATTGGAACATTCAATTTGTATGTCTGCATGGAATTGCGGCAAAAAAGGATGTTGCTGATGAGCTTAAAAACCAATCGTGACCAACTGGTGAAAACCGCTGTGCAGGGTGGTGTATCACCTGCCAACCAGTGGGCTCCGTTCGAGGTTGGAGCGGCTGGTGAAATCTTTGCCTGGCCTTCCACGGGCGGTATTACTTATAACGTAAAAATTGGCGATTCAGTGTTTGGCTGGGCAGGTGAACATATTGAACCGGGCGTTTCTTCTACGTTGACGCACAAAAACCGCAAGGCTGAAGCCGGTTACCAGTTTCTGGCCTGTTGCGGTAATGAAGCTATGGTGATTTCCGGTGCGGCCAAAGGTGAGAAAGGCACTGTGCTGGGCCATCATGGCGGTGTGGACCACCTGATGCTCGATTTTCCCGATGAGACGCTCGATAAGTTAACCTGCGATGACAAATTTCTCATTCGGGGTTATGGGCAGGGACTAAAGCTGCTCGATCATCCGGATATTTATATCTACAGCCTTGATCCGGATGTGCTCGAGGCGTGGGGATTGAAAGAACGGGAGGATGGCAAAATCGAAGTACCGGTTCATGTGATGGTACCCGGCCATGCCATGGGTTCCGGCATCGGGGCGCTATCGGTGACGACTGGCGACTACGATATCCTCTGTCATGATCAGGCTACGGTTGAAGAATACGGGATGGACAAGCTGCGCTTCGGCGACTTTGTGGCGGTACTGGATCATGATAATCGTTATGGCCGAACGTATCGCAAGGGGGCTGTCACGATCGGTGTGGTGATTCATTCGGATTCACCGCTGGCCGGACACGGACCCGGCATGATGACGTTGATGAGCGCTTGTGATGGAAAGCTGGTGCCTGTGATCAGCGATGATGCGAATGTGGGCGTGATTAAAAAAATCGGGCGTTTTGGCTAATCCACATTATTTATGAATCGCTGTGATGATTTCGCAGATATTTTGTTTGTAACGGATTCCGAGGAAGGAGTGCGTAGCTGTGCATACTGACGACCGGGTTAAAGGTTTACCGCGCTTGTGCGTGTAGCATGCATCCAGATGTGTTCCGGCACGGATCGGAATGCCAACCTTGCAACGGTTGAGTGCTTGCTTGATCAGGCTGCCGGGCAAGGTGCTGAATTGGCACTACTGCCTGAGAATTTTGCTTTTATGGGCGGTAGTGATGAAGAGAAAAAACAGCTTGCCGAAGATCAGAAGCACTCTGCTACACTCCGCTTTCTTTCCCAACAGGCTGCAACATATCAGATGTCTATTATCGGCGGCACGCTGTTGCTGAAAGGTGATGGTGATCGGATTCGCAATGCCAGTCCGGTATTTGATGCCCGGGGTCAGCGGTTGAATATTTACGATAAAATACATTTGTTCGATATGGATTATGAGGGTGAGTTCTACTGCGAATCAGCTTTGATTGAGCCGGGTATCAGACCAGTCGCCGTTTCAGTTGGTGAATACAGGATAGGTTTGAGCACCTGTTATGATCTGCGCTTTCCCGAACTTTACCGCATTTATGCAGATGATAACTGTGATGTTATGTGCAATGTTGCAGCTTTTACCGCTACGACAGGTCGGGTGCATTGGAGGCCTTTACTCAAAGCCAGAGCGATTGAGAATCAGGCCTATGTGCTGGCATCCGCACAATGGGGCAGGCATCCGGACGGGCGGGAAACCTGGGGGCATAGCATGATTATTGACCCGTGGGGAGAGGTGCTGGCCGAGTTGCCGGAAGGGGACGGCGTTGTGCTTGCGGAGCTGTCGAAAAAAAGACTACATCAGGTGCGTGAATCGCTGCCATCCTTGCAACACTGCAAGCTGTGATTGTTGTCTGAAATTTAATCTTTACTGATGGCCCGAGGTTCATTTCCCGTGGTTGATTGGCTCAACCCTTTGCAAATAAAAGGTTTGTAAACCCTATCCACAGAGGCTGTGGATAACTTGGTGGATAAAACTTCCTGTTTTTATACCTGGTATATCTGGAGAAGTACAACAAGATGCATGCATAAAATATAGGCTGCATACAAATACATCTATAAACAAATAGTTACAGTATTTATTTAAAGGTAAATATAGGAAAATGAGCTAATTCTTAAAAAAGTTTAATATGCATGTATGGGCGGTGGATAATTCCTGTTACTTCAATATTTTCAACTGTCTTAGCGCTTCAAATGTCACGATTGAACATGCCGAAGAAAGATTCAGTGAACGCACGGGAGCATCGTTGCGCATGGGAATGGTTAGTACTTGCAGGTCGGCCAGTATGTCAGCACTGAGTCCACGCGTTTCCGGCCCGAAAACAAGTACGTCACCACAGCTAAATGTTGCATCCCAATAGCTGGTTTTGACCTTGGAACTTAAGCCGAACCAGTTACATTTTTCACCAATCGATTGTCGTACTGCCTTCCAGCTTTCATGCTGTTGAACATCGAGATATTGCCAGTAATCCAGTCCGGCACGTTTTAACTGTTTGTCGGTGATCTCAAATCCCAACGGGTGTACCAGGTGCAATTTACAGCCCGTACAGGCACATAGTCTGGCAATGTTTCCCGTGTTCGGAGGTATTTCCGGTTCTACCAACACAATGTGTAGTGATGGATTCACAAACACTCTCCAGCTGGACAATTCGGCAGGATAGCCGAATTGGATGTGCCAAAGGCACGTCTGCAGGGCGAGGGCCATGGATGCTCCGAATCAATCTCAGGTTCGATGAGTACAATATGAAGATGTGGTTTCATATGGCTCCAAAGTCATAATCTGTTATCTACGAGAGGAAAAACAAGCCGGATGCTATATGTGGCCGGGAATAAAAAAGGCAGGGGATAAACCCTGCCTTTTGAAGTTGTTGCCCTTGAAAAATCAGTCCAGGTGCTCGTCGATGAACTCGGTAAGTTTGGCTTTGTTGACTGCGCCAACCTTGGTGCCCTGAACATTACCGTTATTAAACAGCATCAGTGTCGGGATACCGCGCACGCCGTATTTACCCGGTGTGTTCGGATTATCATCGATATTGATTTTAGCAACAGTGACCTGTCCTTGCTTCTCAGCTGCCACTTCGTCCAGAATCGGGGCGATTTGTTTGCACGGGCCGCACCATGGGGCCCAGAAATCAACAACAACAGGGCCGGAAGCTTTTAATACATCTGCATCGAAGCTTTCGTCGCTAACATGAATAATTAAGTCTGAAGACATCTGTTTTCCTCGTTTGTTGGTAAGTAATAAACGAAACGTTAGTCCGGAGGGGTAAAAGCGTCAACCATGTCAAATCAACAGTTATTAACCCGGACGATTCGCCAGCGCATCATTGATGCTGGCGGGTATTTGCCTTTTGAGGCCTTTATGCAGGCTGCCTTGTATGAACCGGGGCTGGGTTATTATGAAACGAAAACCGTTTTTGGGGAGAAGGGCGATTTTGTAACCGCTTCGGAACTCGGTCCATGGTCAACACTGGCCATGGCCGACTTGGTGCTCAATGGCTGGCAGCAAATGGGCGAGCCGGAAAACTGGACACTGATTGAACAGGGTTCCGGTTCGGGTCAGCAGTTGGCCGCATTGCTGGATATTCTTGTGCAATTACCCATGCGGCCGCCAGCTACGGTGATTTCCGTGGAACATTGTGCACAGCTGCGGGAACGGCAGGAAAAATTGTACGCCGAACGGAAACTGGATGTCACGCTGGTCGATTCTCTGGAAGAAGTACATGAATTGCAGCATGTGATCTACTACAGCAACGAATTACCAGATGCCTTTCCGGTTTCCTGTTTTCATTATCGACAGGGAACGTTTTATGAGCGGGGAGTCGGTCTGAACGGGGATGATTTTTGTTGGCTCGATGCGCCGGAGCCGATGCAGCAGGCTCCGGAAATTGCATCGGAACTGATCGCTGCCTGGCCGGATGATTATATTTCCGAACACAATCTGGCTCTTGCTGACTGGCAGTCCGAGCTGGCCCGGATTATCGGGAGCGGTTTCATATTCACGGTCGATTACGGATATTCACAGCAAGAGTATTATCGGCCGGCGCGTGTCGAAGGCACATTGCTGGCCCATGTCGAACAAACAGCTGATGAAGATGTACTCAGCCAACCCGGCAGTCGTGATATTACGGCCCATGTCGATTTTACCGCACTGATTCGGGTCGGAGAACAGGCCGGGTTGACACCGCTGCTATGGATGTCGCAGGGAGGCTGGCTGGCACAATCTCCATCGGTGCAGTCGCTGCTGCAGTCACTGGCCGCACAGAATGATAAAGTTAGCATGCACTTGCTGGCCCATGCCAAGCGTATGATGATGCCATTCGGTATGGGGGAAGTGTTCAAGCTGTTGATACAATCAAAGGGCTTACAGGCTGTAAAACCGGATTATCTGAACCAGTTTGACCATTTGGACACACTGTAAATAATTCTCCAGGCTTGGCCCTGGTTGATGATCAGGATGATTATTAGGGAGATGCTGATTCATTCAGCGTTTCCGTGCAGACGGTGGCAATCAATCAGTATCTCATTAGGAGTTGAGTATGAGTCGTATGTTTAACCCCCCTCATCCGGGCGCGATTTTGAAAGAAGATGTGTTGCCTGATCTGGGCCTTACGGTCACCGAGGCGGCCAAACAGCTAGGAGTGACACGGGTAACGTTTTCCAGAATTATCAATGGCAAATCAGGCATCAGCCCCGATATGGCTCTGCGTCTTGCCCAATGGTTGGGAACCACGCCTGATTCCTGGCTGAATATGCAGATTGCCTATGACCTTTGGCAAGCTGAGCAAAGACCACGCCCGGTTATTTCTGCTGCCCGTATCCAGCATGCATGAATAGCTTTATTTACCGGGAAAATAAGCCATGAAATCAGATTCGTGATAACCGCCACAGCTGAAAAAATCCTGCCCGGTGGCGAGGCACTGGTACGGTTGGGTGGCGAAGCTGTATTGGTCGCCAATGCTGTGCCCGGTGATGTGCTGGCGATACAGATGCAAGCTAGGCGGCGCGGCGTTCAGCGTGCGGAAATTATTGAGGTGATTGAGGCATCGCCGGAACGTGTAAATGCGCCATGTCCGGTCGCAGCGCAATGTGGCGGCTGCGCTATGCAATTTATTTCCATCGAAGATCAGGCCGCAGTCAAATCGGGTTGGGTCATGGATGCATTCAAATCATTGATAGATTCAGACATCGAATGGATACCTGTTCATTCGAACCTTGACCGTTATCGCCGCCGGGTGCGGTGGGTTGTTGGATATGACGAAGGCGAGACATTTCTAGGGTTTTATGCGCCAGCCAGTCATCAGCCTGTTCGGCATGCTAACTGCATGGTTGTAAGCCCTGAGCTCAATGCTGTGCGGCAGCTGATTGAGCAAAACGTGAATCTGCGGGAAACAGACAGTGTGCAAGCGGTGCGACTCGATGATGGAATACATATCATTCTGGAAGCGGATACCTGCCCTGAATGCAATCAGAAGGATCAGCTTGATGGCGTGCCGTTGCAATGGTGGTGGCGCGATGACAAGCGTATCACACGGCCTTTGAAGAAACCTGTACGCCTGTTTCACGATGTGCTGCCGGCAGGAAAAGCGGAGGAGGTACGATTAGCCATCGGGCCGGATGATTTTGTGCAGGGGCAGCAGGAGGGCAATCGGGAATTAATCACGCAAATTCAGGGCTGGGCCGGCTCAGTCACCAGAATCGCCGACCTGTTTTGCGGTATTGGAAATTTATCGTTGCCATTGGCTGTTGCGACAGGGGCTCAGGTGTTTGGTGCGGAACTGAATGCTGCCAGCGTGCGGGCTGCATCGCGCAATGCCAAAGCGCTGTGTATTTCCGCGCACTTTGTGGTAGCGAACCTGTTTGAAGATTTCGACATGGAACCGTATATCGGTGCGGATGTGCTGATTCTCGACCCGCCGCGCCGTGGTGCCAAACGACTGTGTAATCAGATTTCACGTCTGATGCCGAAGAAGGTCATTATGATTTCTTGTGATGTGGCAGCTGGCGGGCGCGATGCTACCTTACTACTGAAACAGGGTTATCGTCCCAAGGCATTGAGAGCACTGGATATGTTTCCATATGCCGGCCATGTTGAGGCGATGAGTTTGTGGGAGCGGGGGTGAGACAGTTATGGATTGCTGTGCTTCTGGTTTTGCTGGCGGGCTGCCATTCCGGTCCTCAGGAGAGCGGTCTGTTGCGGGTAGGACTTGCACAGATGCCGATTACGCTCGATCCGCGTTTTGCCACCGATGCCGCATCGGTACGTGTACAGGAGTTCGTGCATCGTGGTCTGGTAAAGCTGGACGAACATTTCAATGTGCAGGGTGATCTGGCTGAGCGATGGGAACATCCCGAGCCGCTGTTATGGCGTTTTTATTTGCGTCCGGGCGTGCATTTTTCCGATGGTTCCGATGTTGATGCAGCGGATGTTGTCGCCACGCTTTCGGCTGTGCTGGATGCGAAGCTGGCCAGCCCTCTGAAAGCAGGATTTGCATCCATCAGGTCGATTACGGCAGTGGGTCATCATATTGTGCTGATTCGTCTGAACAGGGCTGAGGCATCATTACTGACGCATTTAAATATGGGTATTCTGCCCGAATCTATAGCGCATGCATCGCATCAGGCACGCCGCACCATCGGTTGCGGCCCGTTTAAACTCAGGTCGTGGACAGAAAGCGCACTTACCCTTGAACGTGTTGATCCATCCGCAAGTGTAGCTGTGATCCGCTTTCTCGGTGTAAAAGACCCGGTCACCCGGATTTTGAAGCTCAAGCGCGGTGAGCTGGATTTTGTGCAGAATGATTTGCCGCCGCATCTGCTTCCCTATATCAGGGAACAGCCGGAACTGAGCATTCAGACGCGGCCTTCCACGACCTTCTCCTATATCGGTCTGAATATGCAGGATGATATATTGAAAGATGTGCGGGTGCGTAGGGCGCTGGCTTTGGCACTGGATCGCAACAAACTGAAAAAAGCCCTGTTTTCAGACCTGCCTGAACTGGCCGAAACGGTGCTGATCCCGGAACATTGGGCCTCTACACCGCTTGCAATACTGCCATTTGATTTGGCTCAGGCAGATAAACTGCTGGACGAGGCGGGGTTCCCCCGTGGCAAGGATGGTATTCGCTTCACGATCAATTATCGCACCAGCACCGACCCGACCCGTTTAAGACTGACTACGGCGATTGCTGCGATGTGGAAGAAAATCGGAGTAAAGGTATCGATTGAATCGCTGGAGTGGGGCGGTTTTTATGCTCGTATCAAACGCGGTAATTTCCAGGTTTTTTCACTATCCTGGGTGGGTATTGCCGATCCGGATATCTATCGCTGGATTCTGTATTCGGATATGTGGCCGCCCAAAGGAGCCAATCGCGGCCGTTATGCCAATCCGCAAGTGGATACGTGGCTGGATTTGGCCACGGCTGCAGGTAGTCAGGCTGAACGCAAACAATGGTATGCCAGGGTGGAGCAGCAGATGCATCGCGACATGGTTTATATCCCGCTCTGGTATGATCCGGTCATTGCCGTTTCCGGTCCCCGCATTTCCGGATTCAGGCCGAAGCCGGATGGCAGTTTGCGGGGGTTGATGTCTGTCGTGATCACAGAAGTGAGGGAATAATGTTCAGTTTTCATCATGTGGCGCTGAGTGTGTCTGATCTTGAAAAATCGGTAGCATTCTATGCGTTACTCGGTTTTAAACCGGTATTCCGCTGGCAGGCGGAAGACGCTTCACTTGCTATTGTGCACCTGAAACAGGGTGAGGCATTGCTGGAGCTGTTCTGCTTTTCTGAATGCACAGCGCCGCCAGATTCTAGCAAGCAACTTGCAACTGACCTGCCGCGAATCGGCATCAAACATTTTGGGGTCAGGGTGGCCGATATTCAGACGGCGAAAGATCGTATGATTTCTCTTGGTTTGACTGTCGACATCGAAATCGTGAAAGGGCGAACCGGTATCGAGTATTTTTTTCTGGCAGACCCCGATGGAATTCTGGTCGAGGTGGTACAGGACAACAGAAACCTTCCTGTCTGAATAGTTTTGTTTGATATAACTGCTGTTAAGCTTCGTGCATGTCCGAATCTCCCGAAGCTATTGTTGCAATCATCCTGAATGATCTGGCGCCCCTGAAGGGTGTGCGGGTGATCGCTGCCATGTCCGGCGGAGTGGATTCATCGGTGATGGCGGTATTGCTCAAAGAGGCCGGGCTGGATGTGGTCGGTGTGTTTCTTAACGTATGGGATTATTCACGCGATGAAGTAAACGGCCATGGTTCCTGCTGTTCGCTTGAGGATTCGTATGATGCACGTCGGGTGGCCGATCATATCGGTATTCCGTTTTATGCCATGGATATGCGGGATGAGTTTCGGCGTGATGTGATTGATCCATTTATTCAGGATTACGAGACAGGCCGTACACCAAATCCGTGTGAACGCTGTAACCGTTTTGTAAAATTCGGTGCGCTGCTGGATGCTGCAGATCAGCTGGAAGCACGATTTGTGGCGACCGGGCATTATGTACAGCGGCATGATGCTGTTGACGGTATCCACATTTTTAAGGGTAGCGATAACAGGAAAGATCAGAGCTATTTTCTGGCTACGACGAGTCGAAAGCAGGCGGAACGGATTTTGTTTCCGGTCGGTAGTCTGGAAAAAGATGATACCCGTATGCTGGCCCGCTATTTCAAGCTGGCTACGGCGGATAAACACGAAAGCCAGGACATATGCTTTATTCCGGCCGGTGATCGCATTGAATTTCTCAAACGGGAAGGCGCCACGGCCGGGTTTATGGCCGGAGATATTGTTGATGCTCAGGGAAGCATACTCGGTCGGCATCAGGGCATTGCGCATTTCACGCTGGGTCAGCGCAAAGGGCTGGGCTTGCCCGATGGACCATGGCATGTGGTGACACTCGATGGTCCGACAGCCCGTGTTGTCGTCGCACATCCTGAAGATGCACTGATTTCTGAAGTGGAAGTGGGCGATGTGAACTGGATTCGCCAGCCCCGAGCCGGGGAGAGTATCACTGCTAAAGTGCGTTACCAGATGCAACCTGCTTCATGTTCCCTGCAATTTAATGGCGACAATATTCACCTTGTGTTCGACAAGCCCCAGAAACCGACCGCGCCGGGACAGGTGGCGGCATTTTATGCCGGTGATGAATTGCTGGGCGGCGGAATTGTGAGCAAAATCCTATAGCTGTTGTGGTATGAGCATCAGCCTGATGGAGGCCTTTAACCCGGACTGTTCATGAATAGTCATTTATTTTGTGAGTGAAAGGGTCGTTTCCCTGCGAACAAATCCGTTTGCGCCTTTATTTCGGTATTCAGATGATCACGAAATGCCAGAACCCGAGCTGTTTGTTTCAGATCAGGGTGAAACAGTATCCAGAGCCCAAGGTTAAGCTGTGGATCAGGTGCACAAATGCGCTCCAGTTCGGGTTCGCGGTCTCCCATAAAGCACGGAAGGTATGCGAACCCCAGATGTTGTTTCAACGCTGCAACGGTCAACAGTGTGTCGTCTACGAAGAAGTTATGCTGCTGTCCCCGGCAGGCATGTTTTGTCCAGGTCTGGTGGAATCCACAGCAATTCACCCCTAGCCATTTTGGTTGGCCTCCCTCTGCCCTCAATTGTTCAAGATAAACCCGACTGGCATAAATGGTTGATGCCACTGTGACCAGCCTGTTTCCAATCAGGGTGTCCGTTGGTGTGTTGGTCAGGCGGATGGCAATATCAGCTTCACGTTCAACAAGACTGGCATATTTATTGGATACGATCAGATGCAGATTAACATCCGGATAATGGCGGTTAAAACTGGCAAACATGGGCATCAGAATGCTTGAGGCCATATTATTAATGGCCGAAATGCGTAACTCGCCCGTTAGTCGGGCATCTTTACCTCCTAGGTTGCTATCTACTGCCAATACTTCATTTTCCATATTGCTGGCAGCCTGTTTCAGGCTTTCACCTGCAGCAGTCAGCTCATAACCACTTTTTTTTCGTTCGATGAGTCGCACGCCCAGTTTTTTTTCCAGAGCCCGCATCCGTCTGGATACTGTAGAATGCTGAACGCCCAGGTTGCGGGCAGCCCCGCTGATCGAACCTTCCCTTGCCACAGCCAGAAATAGTCTGAAATCATCCCAGTTCATTTCTACCCTCCTTACTGTGCATTTTTGCACATTATATTTCATTTTTTATGGAATTGATAAATAAAAACACAACAACTAAAATAGACACAGGGTGAAAAGAGGGATGCAGAGATAAACTCAAGGAGAAAATTATGGCACAGACACAGGCAGTTTTTGATCCACAAAAGTATAAAGAAACGACACGTAGACAATGGGATACAGCGGCAGAGGCCTGGCATCGCTGGGGGGGGGTTTTGAATCGATGGCTGGGTCCGGCGACAGAAACCATGCTGGATATGGCCGGGATAAAGCATGGAAGTCGTGTGCTGGATGTCGCTGCAGGTGCGGGCGAGCAATCGTTAGCCATCGCTCGTCGAGTGAGTGATAGCGGGTATGTCTTGGCAACAGATCTGTCTTCTGAAATTCTGACTTATGCGAAATCCAGTGCCAGGCTGGCGGGATATACCAATGTGGATACGCAGGTTATTGATGGGGAACAGCTGGCTGAGTTGCAAGCAGAGCCATTTGATGCCGTTATGTCTCGCGTTGGCTTGATTTACTTCCCGGATCAGCAAAAGGCTCTGAAGGGAATGCGAAAGCAGTTAAAAGAGGATGGAAAAATCGGCGTCATGGTCTATTCGACAGCTGAGAAGAATCCGTTTTTTTCTATACCTGTGTCCATCATTCGAAGGCGTGCAGAGCTACCACCACCTTTGCCGGGTCAACCGGGTCCTTTCAGCTTGGGTGATCCGGTTCTTCTGGAGAAGACTTTGCTGAATGCCGGTTTTAAAGATGTTGATATTGAAGCCATAGATGCACCGCTACGTATGGAGTCTGCGGTCGAATGCCTGCAGTTTGAACAGGAATCATTTGGTGCACTACATCAGATGCTGGGTGGTTTATCAGCCATGGCACAGGATGATGCATGGAATGAAATTGAAACTGCACTGTCTCAGTTTGAAGATGGTGGTCAGTATACCGGCCCATGTGAAATGTTGGTGGCAACTGCTACCAAATAAATTTGCGATGACGTAATCACGTAACTGCATATGGATATTTCTACCCGGCGATAAGACAAGCACTGGGTGCGTGCCGGGTGGAAATATTACGCTGTTAAGAAGATGCTGATTAAAAGACATCCTGCTTGTAATCAGTAAGCCCGTTCGTGGGCAGTACGGAAGCGCTGGTTAACAGTTTTTCTCCAGCCATGTATTAATCAGTTCACGCATTTCCGCCAGTCGTTTTTTGTTCGGAGCTTCAAAGCGCATGACCAGAGCCGGCTGGGTGTTGGATGCACGCAGTAGTCCCCAGCCATCCGTAAAATTGATGCGCATACCGTCAATATCGATAATATCATAACCGAGTCCCCGGAAATGTTCGATGGCTTCATTCACCAGATCGAATTTTCTCGCATCACTGCATTCGATGCGCAATTCAGGCGTGGTTTCGGAGTGAGGCACATCTTTCAACAGCTCGGAAAAGGTGGCACCAGTATCGGTCAGCATCTGCATGACGCGCGCACCGGCATAGGCGGCATCGTCAAAGCCGAAGAATCGATCTGCAAAAAACATATGGCCGCTCATTTCACCGGCCAGCAGGGCGCCGGTTTCTTTCATCTTCGCCTTGATAGGCGAATGCCCGGTACGCCACATGATCGGTATTCCACCGGCCTGTTTGATGCCGTCATACATATGCTGCGAACATTTCACCTCGGAAATAATCGTGGCCCCCGGCTGCTGTTTGAGCAAATGGAGGGCAAGCAGCAAAAGCAGCATATCGGCCCAGACAATCTGACCTTTTTCATCGACCACACCGATACGGTCACCATCGCCGTCAAAGGCGATGCCCAGATCAGCACCGTGCTTGATGACGGTATCAGCCAGATCGACCATGTTTTCGGCAATGGTCGGATCGGGGTGATGATTGGGAAAACGACCATCCGGTTCGCAGTACAGTTCGATCACTTCGCAGCCGATACGCCGATAGAGCGGGGCGGCAATGATGCCGGATGGTCCGTTGCCGGCATCGATGACAACTTTAAGTGGATGGGACAACCGGCAGTCGGCAGTAATAAAGCGGGTATAATCGTCTACAACACTTTGTCGGGTAACAGCACCTGGTGTGTCTGCATCGGGCAGACCCTTTTGCATCAGCGCTTTCAGGGTCTGGATGTCTTCACCGTACAGACTCGACTTTCCCAGCATCATTTTGAAGCCGTTGTATTCACCGGGATTATGACTGGCCGTGACCATGATGCAGCCTGCGATATCGAGCCGGTAAACGGCATAATAGGCCAGTGGCGTTGGAGCAATACCGATATCAATCACATGGCGACCGGCATCGGTCAGCCCCCGTATCACAGATGTTTGCAGGGCAGGGCCGGAGAGTCGCACATCCCGTCCGATGGCAACAACACGCTGATCATCTGCAGGCAGCATCCCGGCAAAAGCTTTACCCAGCCGGTAAGCCAGGTCTTCAGTGATATCTGTGCCGGCAATACCGCGAATATCGTATTCGCGAAAAGCGTGATGTGGAAATTGCTTCAAGGTCTTATCCTGTTAAATCAAGTTCAAAATCTTGCACCGCAGAGTATGCGGAGTTGCGCAGAGTAAGGTATAAAAAATACAAAGGCATTGCGGTTTTTTTGAAAGAGTAACAAACCGGGAAATTCATGTGTATTTGCATACTCTTCCAATTACTGCTTTGACTTTACTCTGCGGTGAATGCTTTAGATTTTGCTTATAATCCGGCAACTATAAATCCTGCGCTTGCGATACGGAAGCGCCTGCTTATGCTGCCCCTCCATGTCAGCATCTTCATCCACTTCCCAACTCAATGAAGAGCAGTATCGCGCCGTATTTCATCGTGGCGGGCCACTGCTGGTGCTGGCCGGTGCCGGTTCGGGTAAAACCCGTGTGATTACCGAACGCATTGCCGCGCTGGTGGAGCGCGATGTGTCGGAAGATGCCATTACGGCGGTAACATTTACCAACAAGGCAGCGCGTGAAATGCGGCAGCGATTGCATGAACGCCTCGGTGACAAGGCGGGGCGATTACGCATCTGCACATTTCATTCGCTCGGTTTGTCCATTGTCCGCGAGCATGCCAAGTTGGCAGGCCGGCGTGCCAATGTGTCGATCTTTGCTGGAGCGGAGCAGAAATCGGCCATGAAGTCCGTGCTGTCGGAAATGAAGTTGCCTGCCGATGCCGATCAGGTCGACCGCACCCTGTCGCGTATTTCGCTGCTCAAAAACGGGCTGATCGAGCAACATGAGAATCAGCTGTCCAATATTCGCGAACACTATGATGAATTGCTGCAGCGTATGAATGCCGTCGATTTCGATGACCTGATGGTGTTGCCGATTCGTTTGCTGGAGGAATATAGCGATGTGCGTGCTCTGTGGCAGATGCGGGCGCGCCATTTTTTGGTCGATGAATATCAGGATTCCTCGCGCATCCAATATCAGTGGGTGCGGCTGCTGGTGCCGGATGATGGCAATCTGACGGTAGTGGGGGACGATGATCAGTCGATTTACGGTTGGCGTGGTGCAGAAGTGAAGAATCTGTTTCAGTTGCAACGTGATTATCCGGACCTGACCGTGATACGGCTGGAGGAAAATTACCGCTCCACCGCCTCGATTCTGGATGCCTCCAATTCATTGATCGCCAAAAACTCTGAACGGCTGGGGAAGACGCTGCGTTCCAATCTGGGACAGGGAAAACCGGTAAGAATCTGGGAGTCACCCAATCCGGAAGAGGAGGCGCGGCGCGTAGCCGGGGATATCAAGGCGCGACGTGCGACTTCCGAAGCCGGCTGGGATGATTTCTGTGTGCTGTACCGGGCATCCTATCAGGCACGTGCAGTGGAAATCGCCATGCGCGAGTCACAGATCCCCTACCATATCAGCGGTGGTCTGTCCTTTTTCGACCGGGCCGAAATTCAGGATGTGCTGGCTTATCTGCGTTTGATTGCCAATGCCGATGATGATCTGGCTTTTATGCGTGCGATTGCCAGGCCGCGGCGCGGCATCGGGGCCAAAGCGCTGGGTGAACTGGGCGATTTTGCCATGGCACACGGCTGTTCTTTACTCGGGGCCTGCACGCATGAGGATTTAACACACCAGCGTGCCATGAAGCTGCGTGAATTCGGTGATTTGCTGGTGGCGCTTGCTTACCAGTTCAAACACGGGGAAGCGGATGATGCTTTTGATGCGTTGCTCGATATGACGCTGCTGGAGGCGGCCATTCGGGCGGAAGCCGACAGCGAAGACATGGCCGAGCGACGTATGGGTAATCTGATGGAATTACGACGCTGGTGGATCATGCATACGGAGAACGGCGGTGATCTTCCTGATTTTCTGCAACATATTTTCCTACTGGCGGATAAAGCCGACGACGATCCATCCGCTCAGGTGCGGCTGATGACGGTGCATGCGGCCAAGGGGCTGGAATTCGATCATGTCTATGTCATCGGTATGGAAGACGGTATTTTTCCGCATTCCAGTGCACTGGAGGAAAACAGAATGGAGGAGGAGCGGCGGCTGATGTATGTCGCTATGACGCGGGCTCGGTTCCATCTGACACTCAGTTATACCCGTGTACGCAGTCGTTTCGGTCAAAAAGAGAAGACTGCCCCGTCGCCGTTTTTGAAAGAGCCGGATCAATCGGTAATGCGTTGGGTGGATAAGGAAGTCGACAGTGCAGAAGCCAAAGAGGAAGCCGAAGATCATATGGCTGCCATGCGCAAGGCGCTGGGAATCGCTTAGTCGTCCCGGTCTGTTGCTGTTTGCAGACAGGTGTGACAGATACAGACTCGGTTTTTTGTATGTTTCGGTGTCCGATTCAGAACCCCCCGGGAAAATTCCTCAGATTTACACCAGCATGGTTTATTGGATGCTTTATCATACCCGGTCATGACACAGCCATTGGGTTCACCGCATAACGGGCAGATGTTTGCATCAATATCGTTGCTGGTTGAAAGTATGGCGTCTCTTGTCATTGATGCAGTATAACAAATATTTTCTCGGCCAGTTTTTCTGAAATACCGCCGGTTTGTGCCAACTGCTTTCGGCTGGCTTTTTTGACCCCTTCAATACCGCCGAAATGCTTCAATAATGCACTCCGTTTGCCTGGGCCGATGCCGGGAATAGCATCCAGCGCCGAGGTAAACATGCTCTGTTTTTTACGTTTTCGCATGTAGGAGCCGGCAAAGCGGTGTGCTTCATCACGTACACGGGCAATCAATAGCATGGCGGGGGAGTGTTTGCCGGGTTGTCGTGGTTGACCAATTTCTGAATTTCCTTTTTCCGACCAGCCCGGCCACAACGTCTCTTCACCGAGCTTGCGGGAATCGCTTTTGGCCACACCGACCAGTTTCAACTCATGCAGACCGGCATCGTGCGCACATTGCGATGCCACCCCTAACTGACCCCGGCCACCGTCAATCAGCATCAGGTCGGGGCATGGGATGGTGTTTTCACGAATGGCACGAAAGAAACGTTCCAGTACAGCAAACATGGCACCATAATCGTCGCCTTCTATAAGCTCGCCGGCAATTCCATCGAGTTTGTAATGGCGATAATACTCTTTTTCCGCTCCCTGCCAGCCGGCATAGGTAATAGCGGCTACCATCTGCTTGCCACCCAGATGGGCATTGTCGACAGCGGCAATGCGTTCAGGCACATTGCTCAGAGCAAACAATTCGGCCAGCGCAGCAAAGGCAGCCTGTTGGTTGTCCTGCTTTCGGCTGGCGCTCATCTGCTGGCCCGAGTATGTGATTTGTTGCAACCATTGCAGACGGGGGCCACGTTTGGGGCGACGGATGTCGGTGTTTGTTCGGGGGTGCATGATTGAGATAAGGTGTTTTAATTCCGCAATATCCATATCTGAAGCAGCCAGCATAATTTGCATTGGAGGAGTATCTTTTCTGTAACGCTCGGTGAACAACGATTGCAGGATTTCGATATCATCAGCGTCACCGGCCTGAACAATGCGAATATTATGGCAGCCCAGATCACGGCCGGATCTGCGTACGCCGATGCTGGCCAGTACGCCGCTGTGATGGTGAATCAGGGCAATGGCATCGGCGTTATCCGGCAATGTCTTGTTTTCGGAACCGGCCAGCACGCTGCGCAGGGCCCGGATTCGGTCTCGCAGCATGGCCGCCTGCTCGAACTGATGGGCTTCGGCAGCCTGCTGCATCTCCTGCTCCCAGTTTTTCAGCAATTGCGTGTTTTTACCCTTGAGGAAACAGCGCACTTCATCGACCTGCCGGGCATATTCATCCT
>CAZBEN010000020.1:0-19060 GCA_964490955.1 uncultured Zetaproteobacteria bacterium
TGCAGGGTGTGGATTTCATGCCGCTGACCGTTCACTATCAGGAAAAAACCTATGCAGCAGGCCGTTTTCTCGGCGGTTTTTTCAAGCGTGAAGGCCGTCCATCCGAAAAAGAGACACTGACCTCCCGCCTGATCGACCGTCCGATCCGTCCGCTGTTTCCGAAAGGTTATTTTCACGAAACACAGGTCATTGCCACCGTCATGAGCGCTGATGAAGGTACCAATCCTGATATCGTCGCAATCAACGGTGTATCGGCTGCGCTGGCTATCTCTGATATCCCTTTCGCAGAGCCAATTGCCGCTTCCCGCGTCGGTCTGATTGATGGCGAATTTGTGCTCAACCCGAGCTATGAACAGGTCGAAGCGTCCGAACTGGATCTGATCGTTGCAGGTACACGTGATGCCGTGCTGATGATCGAATCCGAAGCCAAAGAGCTCTCTGAAGAACAGATGATTGATGCCATTATCTTCGGTCAGGAAGGCTATCAGCCAGTTCTCGATGCCATTGAAGAGCTGGTCAAGCTGGCTGGTAAAGAAAAACTGGAAATCGCACTGGCCGGCAATGATGACGTACAGTCAGCTGTCAATGCAGCTTTTGAAGCCGATGTGCGCGATGCTTATGCCACTGTCGATAAATCTGCCCGCGCCGGGAAAATCGAAGCATTGAGAACCGCTGCTCAGGAAAAACTGGCCGGCTCCGAAGATACGCCCGGTGATTTCTCCGCCAATGATGTCACTTCTGCGGTAAAAAATCTGGAGAAGAACGTGGTTCGCCGCTCGATTATTGCCGGTAACCCGCGCATTGATGGTCGCGCCACCAATCAGGTTCGTGCCATCAACTGTCAGACCGGCATCCTGCCGCGTACCCATGGTTCCGCCCTGTTCACCCGTGGTGAAACACAGGCGCTGGTCACCATTACGCTCGGCACCGAATCCGATATGCAGATGACCGAATCGCTCGAGGGCGTTGCCAAGCAGCGCTTTATGCTGCACTACAACTTCCCGCCCTACTCTGTTGGCGAAGCCCGTCGCATGGGCCCTCCCGGACGTCGTGAGATCGGCCATGGCCGTCTGGCGCGTCGCGGTGTTGAAGCTGTGCTGCCATCCATGGACGATTTCGGTTATGCCATCCGTTCGGTATCCGAAATCACCGAATCCAATGGTTCATCCTCCATGGCTTCAGTGTGTGGTACATCTCTGGCACTGATGGATGCTGGAGTTCCGATTAAATCAGCTGTAGCCGGTGTGGCCATGGGTCTGATTCTGGAAAAAGACGGCTATGCTGTCCTGACCGATATCCTTGGTGATGAAGATCATCTGGGTGATATGGACTTCAAGGTGGCTGGTACGCGTAATGGTGTTAACACACTGCAGCTGGATATCAAGATTGGCGGTCTGACCCGTGAGATCATGAAAGAAGCACTGGCTCAGGCGCACGAAGGACGCATGCATATCCTGGATGAGATGGCCAAGTGTATTGATGCTCCGCGCGGCTCCATTGCCGATCATGCGCCGCGCATGTTCACGATGAAGATCAAGGCTGACAAGATTCGCGAAGTGATCGGCGCTGGTGGTAAAGTCATTCGCGGCATCGTTGAAGAGACCGGTGCCAAGGTTGATATCGAAGACGATGGCACGATCAAGATCTTTGCTGTCACCGGCGATGCCGGTGAAGCTGCCAGGAAGATGATTGAAGATATCGTGGCAGAAGTCGAAGTCGGCGCGATCTATAACGGTAAAGTAGTCAAGCTGATGGACTTCGGTGCATTCGTGCGCGTCGTTGGCGGTACTGATGGGCTGGTTCATATCTCACAGATTGCCAACCACCGCGTTGAAAAAGTGGCTGATGAACTGAAAGAAGGTCAGGAAGTGCGCGTCAAAGTGCTCGATGTGGATCGCAATGGCCGCATCCGTCTGTCCATGAAAGCGCTGCTTGAAGAGAACGCTGAAGGGTAACAACGAAGATCAACAAGCAAAAAGAGGCGGGCAATCATGCCCGCCTCTTTTTTTGTCTGCACAAATCACTACTCACACAGAACATTCTGATAGTATTGCTCCATGGCATTTGATTTAGCTGTCATTGATCTGGATAACACACTTTATGCTGCGGATAACGGCATATTTGCACGCATGGATCAGCGCATGACGGCGTTTGTAGCCCGCGAACTGGGCGTGGATCGTGAAGAGGCTGACCGACTACGTGTGCAATACTGGAAAACATACGGTACGACACTGCGCGGCATGATGCTGCATCATGGTATGGATGCCGAACCCTTTCTGAAGGATGTGCACGATATCAATGTGCACGAGATTCTCGGCAGGGATGATGCACTGGATGCAGCGCTGGACCGGCTGCCGGCGCGCAAGGTCATTCATACCAATGGAATCCGTGAACATGCCGAAAAGATTCTCGGAGCACTGGGTATCGCCCATCATTTTGACATGATTTATGATATCCGCTTCAATAACTACATCCCCAAACCATGCCAACAAACACTGGCCCGACTTATTCAGTCAGAAGGCTATACGCCTGCCCGTACACTGGTCGTAGATGATATGGCCGATAATTTACGGGTAGCCAGAGAACTGGGCTGCAAAACAGTCTGGATTACATGCGAATCTGGAAAGCAATGGGATTTCCATATCCCGACTTTTCACCAGTTACCGGATGCACTGGAAGAGGCCATGGAAAACAAAATGTAAGAAGTCAGGGATAACGGGCCAGCTCACATAAAATCCAGCCGAATCGCTACGTATGGATTTTATGTGAACTGACCCTTGCTTCGGTAGCCTCCGCTTTACTCTTTACCCTGTACGTTCCCCTACTGATTCATCCGGTCAAAGAATTCGGTATTACTTTTGGTCGGGCTCAGCTTATCAAGCAGAAATTCCATCGCATCAATGGTACCCATTGGAGAGAGAATCTTGCGCAGAATCCACACTTTTTGCAGATCATCGGGAGGAGTCAGTAACTCTTCCTTACGTGTGCCTGATGGTGCGATATCAATGGACGGAAAAACGCGTTTGTCGGTTAATTTTCTGTCCAGCTTGATTTCCATGTTACCGGTGCCTTTGAACTCCTCGAAAATCACTTCATCCATCTTCGAGCCGGTTTCAACCAGCGCTGTAGCGACAATGGTAAGCGAACCACCGCCCTCGATATTGCGGGCTGCACCGAAGAAACGTTTGGGACGATGCAGTGCGTTGGCATCCACACCACCGGTAAGAATCTTGCCAGAGGATGGAACCACTGTGTTATAAGCACGGGCAAGCCGGGTAATCGAATCGAGCAAAATGACCACATCCTTGCCATGTTCAACCAAGCGTTTGGCCTTCTCGATCACCATTTCAGACACCTGAACATGGCGTTGGGCCGGCTCATCAAACGTGGAGGAAATCACCTCACCTTTCACCGAACGCTTCATATCGGTCACTTCTTCCGGACGTTCATCGATCAGTAATACCATCAATTCCACTTCCGGGTGATTGGCTTCGATGGAATGGGCAATCGACTGCATCATCACTGTTTTACCTGTACGTGGCGGAGCCACCAGCAGTGCACGCTGGCCTTTACCAATCGGGGAAACGATATCAATAATTCGACCGGTCATATCCTTTTTGGTCGGATTCTCGATTTCCATATGCAGGCGCTCATTCGGGTACAACGGCGTAAGATTATCAAACAACACCTTGGTACGAGCCTGTTCTGGTGATTCTCCATTGGTGGTATCAACAGTTTTCAGGGCAAAATATTTTTCACCCCGGCGCGGCGGCCTGATTTCTCCGGCCACGGTATCACCCTTACGCAGAAAAAATCGACGAATCTGATGACCCGACACATACACATCATCCGGCCCTGACAAATAGTTGGCATCAGGAGAACGAAGGAAGCCGAAACCGTCAGGCAGAATCTCGAGTACACCTTCGCTGTAAATCGTGCCACCGCGCAAGCCATGAGCACGCAGAATAGCGGATACCTGTTCCTGCTTGCGCATGCCTGCTGCATTATCGATATCATACGAATCGGCCAGTTCCAGCAATTCGGTTGGAGATTTAGCCGAAATCTCTTTCAGGTGCAGCGTGATACCTTCCATTTCATCGGAAATTTTCTCTTCTGACTCATCACGGCGTCCGCGTTTATTATTGCGCTCGCCTTTTTTCCAGCGTCCGCGACGTGGCTGTTCCTGATTTGCTTCCTGAGGTGATTTTTTTGCCTGAGGTGATTCTTTTGAAGCTGACTCAGCGGAAACGTCCTTGCTTTCACTGTCCTGACTCTCAACAACCTTGCGAGGACGACCCCGACGGCGGGGTATATCCTCAGCCTGTGCTTTTTCCGGCTGGCTTTCTTTTGAATCAACCGGATCAGTTGCCGGGCTTTCCACCACTTTGCGCGGGCGACCCCGGCGACGAGGTTTTATGACCTCCCCGCTTTCAGCAGATAGTGCAGAATCTGTCACTTCCTGTGGTGTTTCACTTTCCTGAGACATTAAGAATACTCCAAATAATAGATACGATCAGCAGTGAAATAATAGCATGCGCTGATATAAGTAACGGGTGACAACGAATGAATGCTTAACTAAAACAACGGCTGACGATTAGTTGACTGATACCCAGTCCAAACGGGCAACCGGAACGCCGAGAGATCCCTCGGCAACGAACGGGTTTCTAATTGTATCCGGATTATGTGTCAACCCCGAGCATTCAGCCCCCGAGTTTAGAGCATGTTGACTACAATGCTATCCATTATAATGGCAGCATCCACAGGCGCCACCAGTGCCGTGCATCAAAACCACGCTTTTGCCTGAGCGAACTGATTACAGGCAGGATGCCTTTTAAGCAGCATCCCCTTGATGAGTATGGTACTGCTTTTGCAATAAACGTTCTATATCAATGACCTGCTGCCGCAATTGTGTCAGACTGCCTTCATTGGTGATGATAAAATCAGCAACCTTTCGGCGCTTTGTATCTGAACACTGTCGTGCAACAATAGCATCAAATTTTGCCGCACTGCCCTCCCCTCTGGCCAGTACCCGGTTGCGTCTCAACATCATATCGGCAAGCACCACAATCACGGCATCCATGCGACCGGCACCACCGGATTCCAGCAGCACTGATGCCTCAATAATTACATAATCACCCTGTTGCTGACTGAGCCAATGTTCCTCGACCTGCCAAATAAACGGATGCATAATAGCATTGAGTTTTGCTGTCCGGACTGCATCAGAAAAGCAGTGCTGTGCCAAAGCTTTCCTGTTTAGTGAGCCATCATGATTCAGGATGTTCGTGCCAAAGGCCTCGACCAGCTGTTCTAATCCCGCGCTGTCGGTTTGAGCTACAGTTTGGCCAACTTTATCTAGGTCAAGAACCGGAATTCCCAGGCCGGCAAAGATGCTGGCCACTGTGCTCTTGCCACTGCCAATTCCACCGGTTAAACCGATACGATGCGGACTCACGTGTTCATGCCGGCCAAACCGAGATACCACGCCAACACCTCACTGCCCCAAACAAACCAGACCATACCGGCTGCTGCCAGATACGGGCCGAATGGAATCTCGGCGCGTAAGCCCTGCCTTGCCAGCAACAGAATGATAACCCCGGCAAACGTACCAACCACTGATGATGCAAAAATAATAAAGGGCAATGCCTGCCAACCCATAAAAGCGCCCAGCATGGCCAATAGTTTAAAATCCCCGTAACCCATGCCTTCACGTCCGGTCAGCCGTAAAAACAGACGGGCAATCAACCAGAAGATACCATAACCGGCTATTGCCCCGATCAGGGCATCCTGCCAGTTCCCCAACCACCAGGAAAAAAACAACCCGAGAACAATGCCCGGATATGTCAGGGTATTGGGCAACAGTCCTGTCTCCAGATCAATAAAGCTCAACACCCAAAGCAGAAAAAACAGGCATAATGCCGCAGCCAGCTCGGGCACTGCGCCGAAATGCCAGGCCAGCAACCCCCAGCTTACACTCATCACCAGTTCCAGCAGCGGATAACGCCATGAAATCGGAACGCTGCAGTGACGGCATTTACCTGCCAGCATCAGCCATGAAAGCAACGGGATATTATCATAGATGGCAATGGCATGATGGCATGCGGGACAATGACTGCCGGGGAACATGACCGATTCACGCCGTGGTATCCGGTATACGCAGACATTGGCAAAACTTCCAACAATTAAACCGACGATGGCAGACAGTGCGATAACTGCTGTCATGCTTCCTCATTTGAGGGGGTTGTTTTTTTCAGCCGATACCTGAGCGAACGAAAGCTGATCCCCAGTTCTTTAGCAGCTTTAGTAATATTACCACCGGTTCTGGCAAGTGATTCATCGATCAACTGCTGTTCAATCGAAGCCACCCATGCATCCAGGTCACCTTCCTGTTTCTGCATGCTATCCAGCGACACGTCCGAACCGGCTGGCACACCGGAATACACCTCAGCCAGCAGCTTGATATCCAGTTCACTGCTTTCAGCCAGCGCCAACATACGCTGCAACAGATTCTCCAACTCCCGCACATTGCCCATAAAGGGCAATGAAACCAGTTTACGTAAACAGTCATCGGTCAACCGGGAACGTCCCTCGCTATACTGACGTACAATTGCTCTGGCCAGCAAAGGAATATCTTCCTTGTGCTGCCTTAATGGTGGCATGTGAACCGGCACAACATTCAGCCGAAAAAACAGATCCTCGCGAAAATTCCCCCGTCTCACCTCAGCTTCCAGATCACGATTGGTGGCAGCAATCACGCGCACATCCACATCATGTTCCCTGTCCTCTCCGACCCGGCGCACCCGTTTATCCTGCAATACCCTCAGCAGTTTGACCTGAACGGATACTGGCAACTCCCCCACCTCATCAAGAAACAGGGTACCGCCATTGGCCGATTCAATCAGACCGGCACGATCAAACTCAGCCCCGGTGAATGCCCCCCTGCGATGCCCGAACAGTTCGGATTCAAACAACCCGTCAGGTATGGCTCCACAGTGTACCGGAATAAAAACACCCTTGGCACGGTTAGAGTACGCATGAACCATCCGAGCCGCCAGTTCCTTGCCCGTCCCCGACTCCCCTGAAATCAATACTGTAAAATCAGAATTTGCTGATCGTTTTAATCGATCCCGCACCCGCTGCATGGGCTCGGATTCTCCCATCAGCATTTCCCCTGCAGCACTAGCTACGGAGGGCTGCTCCGACCCCGGCTCAAATTTGTGCTTACTACGACCGGGTTCATTGTTATCGGATGCAGCATCAAATAGAGCCCGCTCAACTGCTGACGCCAGTTCTTCGCTCGATACCGGTTTGGTCAGGTAATCAAATGCCCCCTGTTTCATGGCGGCGACTGCTGTATCAGCGCTTGCATAAGCAGTTAGCAACAACACCCGTGCGTGCGGCTGCTGTTTTCTGCTCATATCGATAACTTCCAGGCCTGCATCACGATTTTCCATTCGCAAATCGGTCAAAACCACATCAAATATCCTGGACTGCAACTGACTGTCAGCTTCTCCGGGCGAAGCACATACACATACCTGATGCCCCTGCAACTCCAGCCCCAGTGAAAGTATCTTGCGGGCGTTCGCCTCATCTTCGACAAGTAAAATTTCAGCCATTCTCCACCTCACGCTCCTCCTCACCGAGATGATGGCCTTTCACATGCTCCATGACCGGCTGCAGTAATCCGCTGATTGTGAAACGAACCTTTCCATTTTCAAAACTGGATTCAACCGTCCAGTCATTGGCGATACAAACCTGTTGCACGGTCGCCAGCCCCAAGCCTATGCCATTCGAACAGCTACTGATAAACGGCTCAAACAGTTTCTCACGAATGGCCGCTGGAATATCACCGGCATTATCAACACGAAGCATCCAGAACATGTCATCAGCATCAAGGCAAACCGTGACATCACTATCAGGGTATCGGTAAGCCAGCGCATTGGATAACAGGTTATCCAGTACCAGCCGGAAATGGTCGCTGTCTATCAACAGTTCATCCACAAGACACTGACTGTTCACCTTTCTGCATCCTGTAATATCCATCTGATTCAGGGATGATCTGATCACTTCCGGCATATAGGTTTGAACAGGTTCCGGATGCAGTGGCCTGGAATATTCCAGCATCATATTGGCCAATCTGTTTAAACGCATCATTTCATCACGCAGAATTCCCTGAATATCAACGTTACTTTCAGGTGTTCGAGCCATGATCTCCAGTCCCTGAGCCATAGTATGAATCGGATTGCGGATTTCATGTGCCAGTATGGCTGCCATGTTTCCGAGAAGCGCCATTTTTTCCTGCTGAATCAACTGTTTCTCGAGATTCCTGATTTCGGAAATATCCACCAACGTTAGCAACCATGCAGCATCATCATCCGGGGTTAATTTTCGGATAGTCAACAGCAACGTATGCCCATGATGATCATATTCACACTGAACTTCCGGCAACAACGGCTTGCAGAAAAAAGCATTCAGGACAGGAATAGAAAGTAGAGAATCAATTGACTGTTTCCCCAACAGTGCAGCTGCCGATTCATTCATATCACTGACATGCAAGCTGCTATCCAGAACAATCACACCCTCGCTCATCTCTGCCATAATATTATCGTGTATATCCTTGAGTCTTCTGTGCTGGCGAACAATCTTGTCACTGCTTGCACGCAGGCTGGCATGGTGTCTGGCAATATAAGCCATAACGCTACCAATCAGCATCAGCACGGATACTTGTAACAATACATACAGTGCCTGCTGTGTATCCAAATCCGAACCATGCACGAACCAGGCATCTCCATACACGGCAGCCAAATATCCGATACATGCCAGCGTGCTCATCGCAAGCGGCAGTAACCGGATAGCATGTGTGCCTGATGCAATAATGATCAAACCAAACAACAGGTAGAAGGGACTGAATAAACCACCACTGGAGAAAATCAACAGACTGGAAAGCATGATGTCAGATGAGTACTGGAAAACCCGTTGCCTGTTTTCAGGAATCCGGCTGATAACCAGAACCGACTGTAGCAATAACAAGGTCAGGAACAGGATCCCCGAAGCCATCATCAGCTGTTTTTGTATCGGCAATAAAGTAGGGTAAATCCAGATAGCCACCACAACAGCAATCGCAAGTGCCGCCAGTGCACGATAAAAAACCAGCCGCATATCAGCTCAAACCATCACTGCTGCACAATAGCTGAAGGCCAACGCATGAAACCGCAACGCATGAAACCGATCTGTACAAAATCAAACGATGGAGGCCATCTTGAAGATAGGCAGGTACATGGATATGACCAGACCACCGATCACAACACCCAGAAATGCCATGATCATAGGCTCCATTAACTGTTGCATATTATCCACGGCTGTATCGACCTCTTCCTCGTAAAATTCGGCGATTTTAGCCAGCATTTCTTCAAGACTGCCGGTCTGCTCGCCGATAGAAATCATCTGGGTTACCATCAAAGGAAAAATTTTACTCTCTTCCAGCGGTGCAGTAAGGGTCTGGCCTTGTGATATAGACTCCTTGGATGAAATAATGACTTTCTCTATGACCACATTACCCGATGTTTCTGCCACCGTATCCAGTGATTCCAGAATTGGAACTCCGGCAGCCGTCAGCGTGGAAAAGGTGCTGCAGAAACGGGCCACGGAAGCCTTGCGCAACACGTCGCCCAGGATGGGCAGTGAAAGGAGCAACTTATCCAGCTGATATCTCCCTTTCGGCGTTTTGTATACTGCCCGGATAGCAAACACCATCGCAATTGGTGCGCCAATAATAATATACCAATATGCTACAAAAACATTGGATATCGAAATAGCAATCTGGGTAGGAGCCGGCAAATCGGCTCCGAAATCGGCAAACATTTCACCAAATACCGGAATGACGAAAATCATCAAAATGGCGGTTACGATGAATGAAACGACAAGAATGGCAATCGGATAAACCATGGCAGATTTAATTTTTGCCTTCAGACTGAGAGCTTTTTCCTTATAACTACAAAGTCTCAACAGTATAGAATCAAGGATGCCGCCCTGCTCACCTGCTTCAACCAAAGCGCATGTGAGACGATCAAACTCATCAGGAAACTTGCGCATAGTCTCGCCCAGTGGATTGCCGTCCTCAAGGCTCCGGCGTACGTTACCCAATAACTTGACCATGGCTTTTTTTTCAGCCCCTCGCTCGGCCAGCTCAAAACACTGTACCAGAGGTAAGCCTGCATTAATCATTGTGGAAAGCTGGCGGAAGAAAATGGAGATATCCTTGTCATTGGCTTGCTCAGGAAAAAGGTTAATTTCAATCGGTTTTTTCTTTGATTTAACATCAACCAGACCTTTTCGGCGAAGAATCGCCGCAGCAATTTCACGGTTGGGCGCTTCTATCTCACCACTTTCCGCCATGCCCCGTTTGTTTTTTGCCTGCCATATAAAAGTTGCCATCAGTTTTTCACCCTAACGCGCATGTTTTTCCCCACCCAAGGGTATGAAATATTACCACAGGGTGGAAAAACCATGCAGGCGCATTGTTGTTCCATGTTAGTCCGCCGCCGTAACTCTCAGGCACTCCTCAAGTGAAATATCACCAGTCTTCACCTTCTCCAGTGCTGCCATACGCAAAGTTTTGACATTCTTTTTCATGGCGATGGCGTTGATCCGATCCGAGTCCCCGCCAGCATAAATCACTTCGCGGATTTCATCAAAAACCGGCATGACCTGATAAATGCCTGTCCTGCCCTTATAACCGGTACCATTACATGTCGGACAGCCGATCCCATGCACCGGATGATAGCTGCTCACTTCATTCTCCGGCACACCTGCTTCCAGCAAAGCAGCTTCCGAGATATTCTCAGATGCCTTGCAATCAGTACATACACGTCGTGCCAGCCGCTGGGCAGAAACCATATTAACAGCAGATCCCACCAGAAATGGTTCAACCCCCATATTGATTAGGCGTGTCATGGTAGACGGCGCATCATTGGTGTGAAGTGTCGCTAATACCAGATGTCCGGTCAGGGCAGCCTTGATACCAATCGCTGCTGTTTCATAATCACGTATTTCGCCTATCAGAATAATGTCCGGATCCTGTCGAAGAAAAGACCGCAACACGGCTGGAAAATCAAGCCCGATGTCCGTATTCACATTGACCTGATTGATACCCATAAAATTAAACTCGACAGGATCTTCTGCCGTGCAGATATTCACTCCGGGCTGATTCAATTCAGCCACGGCAGAATACAGACTGACTGTTTTCCCCGAACCGGTCGGGCCGGTTACAAGCACCATGCCATAGGGGCGGTGAATAGCATGCTTCAACCTCTCCAGAGACGCTTCAGGATAACCCAGTTTGGTCATATCCAGTTGCAAGCTGGACGGATCCAGCAAGCGCATCACCACCTTTTCACCAAAAAGCATCGGCAATACGGAAACACGGAAATCAACAGTCTTGGCTCGGGACAAGCGCAGTTTGATACGCCCATCCTGTGGCACACGACGCTCGGAGATATCCAGTTTGGCCAGAATTTTCAGGCGTGACACAATTGCATCGCTCATACTGATACTTGGTCGCATAATCTCGTGCAATACCCCGTCAATTCGATAGCGCACACGCAACACTTTTTCATAGGGTTCGAGATGAATATCTGAAGCACCCCGCTTAATTGCCTCCATCAAAATAAGATTGACCAGCTTGACTATCGGAGCCGTCTCGATCTCGGCCGACAGGGAAAATTCATCGATATCCTCTTCGCCAGTATCTACAACCTCTACATCCATCGCACCGAGATCGGCCATCACCTGCTTGAGATGCGAATCGGTATCGCTAAGTTCATCCAACTTCTGGTTCAACTGACTTTCTAATGCCACTGACACATCAATTTTACAACCGCTGATAAAGGCAATTTCATCCTGACTGTTGATATCATACGGATCAGCTACGGCAAGTTTGAGCTTGTTGCCTTTGCGTTTCAGTGGCACTGTCATATTTTTACGCAATACATTCACAGGGATAGAGGTCATATTCCCATCAACCTTTACCTGTTCAAGATCAATGACCGGACAACCGTATGACTTGGCCAGAAATGCAACAAGCTCCGGCTCTGTAAAAATATTTTGCCGAACCAGTTGCGCAGTCAGGGTATCTCCTTGCAATGCGGCCTCCCGCACCAGCACATCCAGCTTTTCACGACTAATGCGCTGATGCCTGAGCAGCAGATCCCCCAACCGCGAGCGATTCACCTGAGGTTTTCCCAACCCGGCAAGCCGGTTATTTCACGGCCAAGCGCAGCTTGCATCTGGAGCAATGTCCGGTTGCAATCAGGACTATCGCACCCATGCCACCAGGCAAATGCGACAGCGCCCTGAGCAAGCAGCATGGGTAACCCGTCCACACACAATCGCCCGGCTTGATGTGCAGCTTCGCTAAAAGCAGTTTTTCCATTCGGCCGGTAGACCGCATCTATAGCTACGCCTTGCCCTGATAATATAAATGGAAAACCCTGCCCCTGCTGCAACCCGATACTGGTTGTATTGATCAACAATACAGAGCTCCGGCAACCAACAGCCACAGCATCCTGCTGCCAAAGTACCGGCTCACAACTCAGGTTCGGATATGATTCTTTTGCTGCCGCAATCAATGCAGCCTGACGATCCGGATTACGGTTACAGATATTGACCCTGCCGGGGTTCAGTTCATTGAGTGCATGCAGCACCGCACGGGAAGTTCCGCCAGCACCGAACATGAGGATCTGCTCTCCCTCTATGTCTATACCCAAGCCTTCGATGACAGCCTTGAACCCACGCCAGTCCGTATTGGTCGCCTGCCAGCCGTATTCACCGCGTCGTACCGTATTCACCGCACCAATGCGGCATGCATCAGCATCCGCCTCAACCATCTGGAAGATCCGTTCCTTGTGTGGAACCGTCACATTAAAACCTTGTACGCCCAGCGCCCATAAACCCTCAACAGCCTGTGACAGCAATTCAGGTGGCACTGCAAAGGGAAGATAAACTGCATTGATACTGTTCTGGTCTAAAAAACGGGCTTGAAACAACGGTGAAAGCGAATGCTTCACCGGCCAACCGATAATACCATAAGTCGTTGTCATTCCGTCTATTTTCATGTTCCCTCAGCTTAGAAATAGAATGACCATGTGTCAAAGTTTGTCATGATCATCACGTTCTATGCATCGTGCAGATTTGCACGATATTACTGAACCCGGGCGCTGAACAGCTTGCCGGAAATCTTGAATGTCTTTGCCTGATTACCCAGCATGGAAGCAATTGTTTTGGCTTCAGGTGCCGCCTGTATCTGCACGCGTCCGTTGATCGTCCATTGCTGCGGTAATTTGCCGGACAGATCAAGCTGACCTGAACCAAACAGTCTCAATTCAGTGCCGCCTCCAAGCATCCATTGCCATACACCGGAGGCATGGGGAGCCGCTTTCAATGCGAGTTGGTAATCCCCCAGTGGTTTATTGAACGCGGGCAAATCAATCTGAGCCTGTTGCCAAGCCACATCCAGCTGACCATCGACAGGTAAACCGCTAAGCGCATCGAGTTGAATATGCCCTGACAGCATCAAACGCCCCCCGGCCTGGACAGGGAATGGCATACGCTGCTTCCACAAAGGCTGAAGTGCTGCCACATCAAGAACAGCATTTATATCCTGAACTTCAACATATTTATTCTGCCACACAAGCACCGCTTCAGCCGATTGCCCGTACAGTGTGGCCTTGATATCAACAGCACCTGTTCCTGATAACAACAACGACCACGCCGGGCTGATACTCAGTGAATCCAGCACGACAGGCGATGGCAGCCGGCCTGTCTGAATAAAAGCATGCTCCATACGAACACTCAATCCTTCGATGTGTAAAGACTGATAGTGTAAATCAATGCCGTTGATTCGTGCCTGTTGATCGATTTCGTGTTGTAGCCATAGCTCCGGTTGCCAGCGGATCAGCACAAACAGCAGCAAAGCCAACACAAAAGCCAGACACAACCGCTGCCAGGATACATGCCTTGATTCAGTTGCAGGCGATATCAGTGAAATCATAACTGTATACTGTCCATTATTTATCGACAGCCCGGTTCAAGAAAATCACAATAGATATATCCTGTGTCATCGTTTGAGTCATCTCTCCACTATCGTAACCTTCCGAAACCAGGTTGAAATCTTTATCCCGCGCAGCGCAGTCGCTGTATGCGCATCAGTCTATTCTTTTACGCTGGGCTATTTATAAATTATCCATTGGAAGCAGTATTCCCTTCGATGGGAGAACATCACAAACCGGTTATTCGACAGTAACGGATTTGGCTAGATTTCGGGGCTGATCAACATCTGTCCCCTTGAGTACAGCGACATAATATGCCAATAACTGTAGAGGAACACTGTAGACAATCGGCGCCGTCCCCGGGTAAATATCGGATAGCGTCAAATTCTGGTAATGATCCAGTCCGACATTGACTTTATGATCGCTGAACAGGAACAATTCTCCGCCACGCGCACGCACCTCCTGCAGATTGGACAGCACTTTCTCCAGGAGCGGATCATCGGGCAACGCACAAACCACCGGCATGCTTTCGTCCACCAGCGCCAACGGTCCATGCTTTAATTCACCTGCGGGGTAAGCCTCGGCATGGATATAGGAGATCTCCTTGAGTTTCAGTGCTCCTTCCATGGCCACGGGATAAAATGGACCACGACCCAGGAATAATGCATTGTGTTTGTCTGAAAAATGTTCTGCCATGGTCCGAATAGCATCCGACATTTCCAACACGACTTCAACCTGACGGGGCAATGCATGCAACTCATTGACCATCACTGTTTCCTGCTCAGCAGTCAGCCCGTGACGACGGGCCAATGCAATCGCCAGCAGGCGCAAAGCAACCAGTTGTGTCGTAAACGCTTTGGTCGAAGCCACACCAATTTCGGTTCCGGCCCGCGTCATGAAACACACGTCCGATTCCCGCACCAGGGAACTTTCGGGCACATTACAAACAGTAAGACTGCCAACATTTCCGGTGGCGCGACTACCACGTAGCGCCGCCAGCGTATCGGCGGTTTCTCCGGACTGTGAAATCGTGATCAACAGGGAGCCTTCCGGCACGACCACATTGCGATAGCGATATTCACTCGCCACCTCCACACTGCATGGTATGCCTACCTCTTCCAGCCAATAGCGTGCGACAAGGCCAGCGTGATAACTGGTGCCGCAGGCAACAATCTGAACATGACGGGCCTTGTCCAGCAAGGCCGATGTCTCATGACCGAAACTGGACTCCAGCAAACGTCCGTTATGAATTCTGCCTTCCAGAGTCTCCGATATCACACCGGGCTGCTCAAATATCTCCTTGAGCATATAGTGGGCATAGGGTTCTTTTTCAATGCTGCCAGCGCTGAGACGTGACGCCTTGACGGCCCGCTCGACCCGATCACCTTCGGCATTGTAAATTGTGATGCTGCCACGACCGACTTCCGCAACATCCCCTTCTTCAAGAAAAATAAATTTTTTCGTTACCGACAATAGCGCTGTAACATCGGAAGCAATAAAATTTTCACCATCGCCAAGTCCGATAACCAGCGGGCTGCCTGACCTGGTCACAACGATGCGATCAGCATCGTCCGGGCTGGCTGCTGCCAGTGCATAGGCACCATCGAGCTCAGTAGCAGTAGCAATCACCGCAGCAAGCAAATCCGCTCCGGATTCCAGTTTATCAGCCATCAAATGCGCAATCACTTCGGTGTCGGTTTCAGAGGTAAACTTATAGCCTTTAGCGACAAGCTTTTCGCGCAGCTGTACATGATTCTCAACAATACCATTGTGTACAACAGCCACCCTGACGCCACTCACATGGGGATGTGCATTGCGTTCGGCCGGTGCACCATGCGTAGCCCAGCGCGTATGTGCAATACCGAGATTGCCGACCACATCCGACTGTTCAACCAGATTCTTGAGCACCTTTACCTTGCCCAGGGTTCGGAATCGTTTTAAACTATCTGCTGTATCCCGGACTGCGAGTCCGGCAGAATCATAACCGCGATATTCAAGCCGCTGAAGTCCTTCCAGCAAAACCGGCATGACATTTCGATCTGCAATAGCACCAACGATGCCACACATCAGCGTTTATCCTTTACAGGCCTCTTCCAGTTCGGCATATGCTTTTGCTCACTTCGTTCAGATAAGGTTAAACCGCCGACACCCACATCGCGGGTAATGGTACTGCCGGCACCAATGGTCGCATTATCACCAACACGAACAGGCGCCACAAGCTGAGTATCTGAACCGACAAACACATTATCGCCGATCTCGGTAAGGAATTTATTGGCGCCATCGTAGTTGCAGGTGATGGTTCCGGCACCGATATTGCAATTCGTGCCAATGGAGGCATCGCCAACATAAGAGAGGTGGTTTACTTTGCTACCCTCTCCAATCACCGACTTTTTCACTTCGACAAAATTACCGATATGCACGCCCTCATCCAGTCGGGCCTCAGGTCTCAGTCTGGCATAAGGGCCAACAAGCGCATCAGAACCAACGGCAGCACCATGAATATGACTGAATGCATATACATTCACGCGATCATCCAGCCAGGCATCAACCAATACGGCATTCGGTCCAATACGGCACTCATCACCAATCTGGGTCGATCCAATCAGATAACAACCCGCCTGAATAACTGTATCAATACCAATTTTTACACCCGCCTCAATGCGAACAGTATCCGGCTTTTCGACCGTCACACCCCGGTGCTGCCAATCCTCAATGATTCGTTTTTGCATCAGATCCTCGACATGAGCCAAATGCACCCGGTCATTTACACCGAGCATCTCATCGGCATCATGCATGAGCACAGCTTCTACTGATTGACCGGCCTGAAGGGCCAGCGGAACAATGTCCGGTAAATAGTACTCGCCCTGTGCATTGCGGTTGCCGATGGCATGCAGCAGATCGAATAACACATCATATCGTACGCAATAGATACCGCTGCTTACTTCAGATACCTGACGCTGCTTTGCGCTTGCGTCCTTCTCTTCGACAATGCTTGTGACATGACCAAGCTGATCGCGTATAATACGACCATAACCAAACGGATTTTTTGGCTGTGCAGTCAACACAGTTACATCAGCATCAGACTCACGGTGCTCATCCACAAGCCTTGCCAGAGTCTCAATCTGTAGCAGTGGCGTATCACCACAAACAATCAATACATCGCGTACATCGCGAATAACCTGCTCGCACTGTTTGACAGCATGGCCTGTACCCAGTTGTTTATCCTGAATAACCCATTCCAGGTTAACCGGTTGCCCGACATGTTGTCGAACCAGCTCGGATGCATGGCCGGTCACCACAGCGATTCCTTTCGGCCTGAGCGATTCCACCGTGTGCAGGATATGATCAATCATTGCCCTGCCCAATACGTTGTGAAGCACCTTGGGAAGGTTCGAACGCATACGCTTTCCCCTACCTGCCGCCAGCACGCACACTTGCAAATCAGGATAATGGAATTTACCCATAGTGGTTTCCTCACTGTATTGAATATAAAAAAATAATGAAGCTGATTATAGCAGATAAAACTATGAATGCAGTTTGTTGATGCAACAACCGGTTTTGTTGCAAAACCGGTTCAATAAAAAAGGGCCGCAACTCGTGCGGCCCCTGCAAGAATAATACGCGAGCACTATTTCTTCTTTTTCTTCTTCAGCCATATCAGACGTGCCGTCATCATAGCTAGTTCTGCTTCTGCTCTGGCATAATCAATGTCTTCATTGCGCGTATCAAGCATCTCTTTCGCTTTGCGTTCGGCCTCAATAGCTGCGGCTTCATCAATATCAACAGCACGTTCGGCTGAATCGGATAATACGGTAATCATATCCGGTTGAACTTCTATAAAACCGCCGGACACAAAGACTTCATCCACATTATCACCATTGGTGATGCGTAGTTCCCCGGATGCCAGTGAACTGATCAGAGGTGTATGCTTGGGCATAATACCGAGTTCGCCGGCAGCTCCCGGGGCAACCAAGAATTCTGCTTCGCCACGATAAACCTCGCGTTCAACCGTGGCGACCAATACTTGCATCGTAGCAGCCATTAGCCCTTAGCCGCCATCTTTTCAGCCTTGGCAACGGCTTCATCAATGCCGCCAACCATGTAGAAGGCTTGCTCAGGCATGTGATCATATTCGCCAGCCAGAATGCCCTTGAATGCCTTGATCGTCTCTTCCTTCTTGGCATACACGCCCGGAGAACCGGTAAATACTTCAGCCACATGGAAGGGCTGCGACAGGAAGCGCTGCATCTTGCGAGCACGAGCCACAAGCTGTTTATCTTCATCGGATAATTCGTCCATGCCGAGAATCGCGATAATGTCCTGCAATTCCTTATAACGCTGCAAGGTTTGCTGTACGCCCTGTGCAACATCATAATGCTCGTTGCCGACCACTTTCGGATCAAGCTGACGGGATGATGAATCGAGCGGATCAATGGCCGGATAAATACCCAGCTCGGCAATCGAACGGGACAACACGATGGTGGAATCCAGATGTGCAAAGGTGGTTGCAGGCGCCGGATCGGTCAAATCGTCGGCAGGTACATATACAGCCTGAACGGACGTGATCGAACCGGTCTTGGTAGATGCAATACGTTCCTGCAAACGGCCCATTTCTTCAGCCAGATTCGGTTGATAACCCACAGCAGATGGCATACGCCCCAACAGTGCCGATACTTCCACGCCAGCCAGTGAATAACGATAGATGTTATCAATAAAGATCAGCACGTCTCGGCCTTCATCACGGAAATATTCCGCCATGGTCAAACCGGTCAGCGCTACGCGCAAACGGTTTCCCGGAGGCTCGTTCATCTGACCATAAACCAGCGCTACTTTATCCAGCACGTTGGATTCTTTCATTTCATAATAGAAATCGTTGCCTTCACGGGTGCGTTCGCCCACACCGGCAAATACAGAGAAGCCGCCATGCGCCTTGGCGATATTATTGATCAATTCCATCATATTGACGGTCTTGCCAACGCCGGCACCGCCAAACAGGCCAACTTTACCACCCTTGGCAA
>CAZBEN010000021.1:0-18579 GCA_964490955.1 uncultured Zetaproteobacteria bacterium
GCAAATGCCGGATTACCGATACGGTAGAACACCTGTTGCCCGCGTTTTTCATTGTCTACAATGCCCAACAAACGCATTTTGGTCAAATGCTGGGACAAATTCGACTGCGCCGCTCCAGTGGCTTCCATCAACTCATGCACACACATTGGCCGCTCCAGCAATAAACACAGCACTGACAAGCGCAATTCATGTGCAATGGCCCGCAATCCCTGGCTGGCTTCCTTGACTTTATCTTCCGGTAATTCCTGCATAAGCCGAACTATACACAGCCACTAAACATTATCAATACATTATATTATAATGACTCTGCCTGTTATATTGAATTCAACAAATGCTGTAGCGGCGATAGTTATTCAACCTCGAAACCCTTGAACTAATTGAGCGCATATACCTGTATCATGCTGGATAATCCGCGCACCCGGGTTTCAGGCATCGCCTGCAATAACACGGTTCCTTCTGCTGCCATGGCAACTTCCTGACTGACAAGAATATCCGTACCCCATTTTTTGTTGAGGCCTTCGATACGCGATGCAACATTAACAGCATCACCAATGACCGTGAATTCCATTCGATCTTCGCTGCCTACACTGCCAACAACCATTTTTCCGGTGTGAATGCCGATACCGATTCTGAGAGGCGGCTGCCCCTGTTGCTGTCGTTTTTCATTAAATACGTCAAGTGCAGTCCGCATTTTCAGCGCCGACCGGATCACATGTTGAATATGGTTTTCATCCGGAGGTAAAACACCAAACACCGCAAGCAGGCTGTCCCCTCCAAATTTATTGATCCATCCGCCCTCTTCCTTAATCGCCGGCGACATGGCGGAAAAATACTGATTGAGCATATTAACGATCTCTTGTGAGGTCATTTTCCCGGACATGGCGGTAAAATCACGTATATCTGCAAACAACACACTGGCATTTACCTCCTCCCCACCAAGATTGGCCCCATGTTTCATGACATCTTCTGCCAGCTCCCTGGCCACATAACGCCCGAATGCATCACGCAAACGCTCCCTCTCCTGCAGTTCGCTCACCATAAGATTAAAATGCCCGTAAATATCGGCAAACTCATCGGTCGTAGTTTCCAGCAGCGATACATCCAGTTTTCCTGCTTCAACCTCATTCATGGCTTTCGAAAGTTCATTGGCCGAATCACTGACATCACTGGCCATGCGCATACAAAGAAACAGTGCTAATACCCCGCCGACCAAAACCAGTAAAATCATCCAGCCGATCATATCGAATATAAAACCGCCACTGTCAGCAAATCCACTGATCAGCCATTGATGGCGAACCTGAATGAGCTGGGTAATGCCAAGAATCAACGTATTGGGCAGAACAACAAAAAGTGAAACCAATAACAGCTTCTGTTTCATACTAAATGGAATAATTCGTTTATATTGTTCGTCCGATATGACGTTACAATGTTTTCGCAATCGGGCAATGACTTCCCTGATCGGAACCGATACCGCATAATATTCAAAAATAGCGTGGCTGCTGCCAACCATGAAAGAAACCAGCAGGGCAATCAATATCTGCCATGCTTCAAGATTCAATTCCAGAAACAGGTTGGAAAGCAATATGAGGAAAAAAAATGTCGTTGCAAATGCCGGAGCCTGATATTTCAGAACATGTTTGGCAGAACGCAGCGGAAAGTTATAGGCCCGAATAAATGCTTCAGAAATAACGGCATCGTCAAGGGCCTCTACAGGTGTAAAAAGAAATCGTTTGATCGGACGAAGATCACGCCTGAGCCTGCCGTACCAGACCATGATGATGGCGATCACGCTTACCGGCAGGATCAGGGCAATACCCAGAAACTGCTGATACGGAGTCAGTTTGAGGCCAAAATAGTACAGAGCAGAACCAATCAATACCGGCCATAATATGGCACAAAACGTAATACCGAATAGCTCCCGGTAAAGCTCATCCGCTGATAATCTCTCAAGCTGTTTGTTAAAAGGCCAGAAGAAAGAAAAATAATTTTTCACGAGAACCCCTTCACGACTACTCCGCCTTTAGCCGGTTAACATATCCCGCAGTGATTATATCACCTCATTCGACAATAAATCAATGCCTTGCTCGCATGCACACATCAGAGAAATGCAATGATATAGATGGTATGCTATACTGCCTAAGCGCAACATCTGTTCATTGTTCGGGGGGGCAATCGTGACCATTCATCTACAACTATCTGTTTTACTGAAAAGAGATTTCAAAAACATCCCTATGCTTGCATTCATACCGTTCCTGATTCTGTTGGGCTGTTCACAACAGAATGAAAGTCTGGCCACACAAACAAACAAAGATATCAAACACATACAGTCTCAGGCCAAGGAAGAACTTTCATTCAATAAGGATATAAAACCCATTCTGGAAAAACGCTGTATCGTCTGCCATGGCTGTTATGACGCACCGTGTCAGCTTAAACTCTCATCCTTCGAAGGCATTGAAAGAGGGGCGAGCAAGCTGCGGGTTTACCCGCTTTCCAAAAAACCACGCCTTGGCTACCAGCACCCTACACGATTATTTATTGATGCAAGCTCCAGTGATGAATGGCGAGATATGGATTTTTTCAGCGTAACCAACGAAGAAAAAACACAATCAGTTGAAGAAAACCTGCAAAATTCTGTGCTGTATAAAATGCTGAACCTGAAAGCGGCCAACTCGGACCTGTTCCCTGAATCGGGCATGTTGCCCGATGACCTTGATGTAAGCCTGGAGCGCAAACAGGTCTGTACCACGCTGGATGAATTCGACAGTTTCGCCAGGGATCATCCACGCTGGGGGATGCCATATGCACTGCCCGGCCTTCCCGCGAAAGAGTACAACACACTGGTGCAATGGCTGGGACAAGGCATACAAGCTCCGGATCAACTATCATTATCTCCTGAAACCATGAAACAGATTAAAACATGGGAAGACTTTTTCAACGACAGAAGCCCAAACAGAACCGATTATAAAAAACAACTGGTCAGCCGTTACATCTATGAACATCTGGTGCTGGGCCACCTGTATTTTGCTACCGACGGTAAGACCGACAACAAGACACATCAGTTTTTTCGACTGGTGCGTTCCCGTACCGATTCCGGAAAGGACATTGAGGAAATTCCTTCTATACGCCCTTACGATGATCCTGGCCTGGATATTTTTTATTACCGGTTGCGACCATATACAGCCAGTATTGTAGATAAAAATCATATCACCTATGCATTGTCCGACAAGCGCATGGCACGCTATAATGAACTCTTTTATTCAAACCCCGGCGATAAGGTAACCGGAGTTCCCGATTATAATCCGGGTGAATCCTCGAACTATTTCATGAGACATTTCCAGCGATTCGAAAAGTTCCTGGGAATTATTAAGCCATTTACACCCTTTAAAACCTTTGCCGCCATTCCCCCCAAAGCCCGTTACCAGTTTCTACTCGATGACGCCCGCTTCTTTATTAACGGTTTCATCAAAGGCCCCGTCTGCCGGGCACAAAGTGCATTGAGTTCCATTGAAGATCACTTTTGGGTATTTTTCCTCAAGCCTGAAGATCCACCGGGGCCATATACTCAGCACGGACTGGATGTTGGATTCCTCAAAAAAGTTGATAAATACTTGCATCTGCCCACAGAACTGGGCGACACCAACCGCCTGTTTACTGCATGGATCAAATACTGGCCGAAAGAACAGAAATATATGCAGGCCAAGCTGGATTACTATTACTCAAAACAAAAAGAAGGGCAGAACCTTCCGTCACTCCTCATTAAGACAGCACTGGATGATTTTGTCTGGAACGGTGAACGTAACAACAGTACAAAAGATATGAATGCCGCGCTGACTGTATTCAGGCATTTTGACAGTGCTTCAGTTCACTACGGTTTACTCGGAGATGAACCTGAAACGGCATGGCTGCTCGATTACCCGGTGTTGGAACGCCTGCACTACTTGTTAGTGGCAGGATACAATGTTTTCGGCACAGTCGGGCATCAGGCATCCGCACGGCTGTATATGGATTTCCTGCGTATGGAAGCAGAAGATAATTTTCTGTTTTTTCTGCCTAAAACTGACCGACAACGGCTTTATAAATCATGGCACGACATCGACCGGAAAACCAACCCCGGACAACGGCAGGCAACCAAACGCTGGCTGGCACAGGATACGGTGACCGAAGATCATCAGACAGGCTCCGGGCATACTCTGTCTGACAGCCCGAAAAATGAGCTTTTCAGTTTACTTAAAGCACATACTGCTTCAGGGCAGCCCGGCTATTTAACGAACCTCTGCAGCAAGGATGACTGTTCGACAGTCGATCGCGAGATGCAGAAACTTGGTCAGTTACTGAAAGGGGAAATTCTGCAAATATTTCCTGAAGTGTCATATGTGAAGATAGGAGACAAAGCCTATACCCTGATTCATAATAAATCGTACAGAACAGACACTTTCGCCAAGGAAATCAACGACCGTTCCGATGAGGATATGAAAGATGATACACTGACTGTTCTGAAAGGTCTGGCGGGGTCTTATCCCAACTTTTTCTTCCGGGTTACCCAGGATAACGTAGAAGCATTTATCACGGCCTGTAGCAGTATCAGAAACCGGGAAGATTACGAGCGCATGGTCAGCAGCTATGGTATACGCCGAACCAATAAAGACTTCTGGGATATGTCAGACTGGTTTCAAACAGTACATGCCCGGTCGCAACCGATCGAAGCAGGCATACTGGACCTGAGTCGTTATAAAGACCGTTGAAGCATACCGCAGCCCTATCATCGGTTATCCATCCAGCCGAATTATCATTCGCTATAGGTCTTTGGCTTCACCAGAGAGTCGAGAGCATGTCCATGGGCTGCACGGAAACGCTGAATCATCAGTGTTTCATTGATGATATTGAACAGACTCTTCCCTGACAGCGCGGAAAAACTCGATTGCATGCTCTTTCGGCACATCCGGCGTAATGCCGTGGCCCAGATTGAACACATGGCCATTACCATGGCCAAATCGGGCCAGAATATCTTTTACCTCTGCACGGATCCGTTCCGGGTTGGCATAAAGCATGGTCGGGTCCATATTGCCCTGCAGCGCCACACGATGGCCGATACGCGCTTTGGCTTCATCGATATCGATCGACCAGTCCAGGCCTACGACATCGCAGCCGGTATCAGCCATCGCTTCCAGCCAGCCCATGCCACCTTTGGAATAGAGGATGACAGGTACTTTGCGCCCTTCATTCTCGCGTGTGAGCTGATCGACAATGCGCTGCATATAGGCCAGCGAGAACTCCTTGTAGGCGCTCGTGCTCAGAATACCGCCCCAGGTATCAAAAATTTGTAACGCCTGTGCACCATGCGCAATCTGGCCATTGAGATAGGCGGCAACCGAATCTGCCAGTTTCTCGAGCAACAGATGCATCGTCTCCGGCTCATTGAACATCATCGCCTTGACCTTCGAGAAGGTCTTGGAGCCGCCGCCCTCCACCATATAGGTCGCCAGCGTCCACGGACTGCCGGTAAATCCGATCAGCGGTACACGGCCACCAAGATCCCTGCGAATGGTGCTGACCGCATTCATCACATATCCCAGTTCGTGCGTCGGATCATCGAGCACCGGCAGACGCTCAACATCAGCCCGGTTACGGACCGGATCGGAGAATTTCGGCCCCTCGCCGGCTCCAAAACTCAGATCCATACCCATCGCTTCCGGCACCACCAGAATATCGGAGAAGAGGATCGCCGCATCGGCATCAAGGATATCGATCGGCTGGATTGCCACTTCCGAACAGAGTTCAGGCGAGCGGCAGAGCGCCAAAAATCCACCGGCCCGCTCCCGGGTTGCACGGTATTCGGGCAGATAACGCCCGGCCTGACGCATCATCCAGCACGGCGTACGCTCCACATCCTCTCTAAGGCATGCGCGCAAAAACAGATCATTCTTCAATTCAGTCATGTATCAATCCTTTATTAGCCACAGATGCAGTGGATAAACACAGATTTATCTTTTACTTTTCCTCTGCGTTCTTTACAGCCTCTGCGGTGAAATCTTTTATATTTTTAGTTTTTTTATTTTTAATCCCAGATATAGCCTTCGGTCGGTGAAGAAGCACTGGCGAAAGCGCGTTTGGGCATACGGCCGGCCAGATACGCTGTACGCCCTGCCCTGACTGCATCTCGCATAGCCTGCGCCATCAGGCATTCATCTTTCGCTTCTGCAATGGCCGTGTTGATCAACACCGCATCAGCGCCCAGCTCCATGGCCTTGGCAGCATCTGAGGCTGTACCGATACCGGCATCAACCACAATGGGAACATTGGCCCGCTGCTTAATCACGCGAATATTAAACGGATTTGCCAATCCTCTGCCGGATCCGATCGGATTTCCCAGTGGCATCACGGCAGCGCAACCGATGTCTTCCAGCTGGCGCGCAACAATCGGGTCGTCATTGGTATATGCCATCACTTCAAAACCTTCGGCAACCAGTGTCTCAGCCGCTTTGATGGTTTCAACGACATTGGGATACAGTGTTTCAGTATCACCGAGCACTTCCAGCTTGACCAGGTTCCAGCCACCGGCCTCGCGTGCCAGTCTGAGTGTACGCACCGCATCATCGGCATTAAAGCAGCCGGCTGTATTCGGCAAAATGGTATATTTCTTCGGATCGATATAATCGAGAAGATTTTCCTTGCCCGGATCCGTGATATTCACACGCCGAATAGCAACGGTAATCATCTCCGCCTCCGATGCTTCGGTAGCGTTTCTGGTGGTCTGGAAATCCTTATACTTCCCTGAACCGACAATCAGCCGCGACGTAAATTCATGCGTTCCCACTTTCAAAACATCATCAGACATTTGATAAAATCTCCCTTCCGCACAGGATGTGCGGCTTTTGACTCAGGCCATCCTTGGCCATCAGGGCTCCGCCCCATTTGGTAATGTCCAATTTGGCTCTCCTGCCAAATTGTGTGAGCTTGGTGACCCGTGCAATTCGCGAAGCGTTCAAGGCCGAGGGCAGGATGCTCCGAGGCCGTATCAATCAAATCACCCGCCGCCAATCATATGTACCAGTTCAATGCGGTCATCTTTCTGCAAATGCGTCGTATGATATTGACTTTTAGGTACCACTTCGAGATTCCGTTCAATAGCAATCATACGTTGCTCCAGACCCAGTTCCGCAACCAGCTCTTCCAGCGTCTGTGCAGAAATAAAGCATTGTTCTCCATTCAATTGAATACTGATACCGTCAGACATAAACCCTCAAAAAAGTCGCATTTTATAAGTTAATGTGTTATTTCTTACAAAATACAGGCTGTTTTCAGCCATTTTAGAACTATATCCGGATTGACCGCATATACCTGTGCTGTAGTGTGAGCCACATGCTAGCAGCAAGCGACTCTGCACCCAACACTCAGCCTCAAGCGGCTATACCTGTACCCGTGCAGGGAAACTGGCATGGCGTTTCTGACGGTATGGCAAGAGCAATGGAAGCAATTCGGGAAAGCAACCTGGAACAGGCGGAATTCACCCTGACGGAACTGCTTGAATTTGCACCTGTAGAAGTCAGGGCATGGAAATTACTCGCCAGAGTTCAACGTCAGCTGGGCCATATCGAAGAAGGCATTGCCAGCGCCACCCGTGCACTGCAATTACAGAATAACGCCCTGACCGATGAACCACTGGCTTCTGTCACGCTGGCCAGACTGCTCTGGCAACAAAGTGAGTATCATGAAGCCATGCGGATGCTGGATTTGCTGATCAAGAAACGACCGGATGATACAGAACTGACCGAGCTGAAGTCGCATTGGGAGATGGAGAACACAGTATGACAACATCATGTATTCTTGTCTTGCATGGCCCAAACCTGAATATGCTTGGCACACGCGAGCCCGACCATTATGGCAGCCAGTCACTAACCGACATCACTGAAAAAATGATTGTCCTTGGTCATTCGCTGGGTTTGGAAATTACCAGCTTTCAAAGTAACCATGAAGGTGAACTGGTGGATCGAATTCAGCAGGCTGCATCTGAAAATATAGATGGAATTGTTATTAATCCGGCCGCTTACACACATACCAGCGTCGCCATACGCGATGCCATGCTGGCAATAAATATCCCGTTTATTGAAGTGCATTTATCCAATATTCACAATCGTGAGGAGTTCCGGCATCACTCCATGTTAGCTGATGCTGCTACCGGTGTCGTGGCAGGTTTCGGGGCCACCTCGTATTTACTGGCTCTCAGAGGGCTTGCCGAATTTTTACATCAACCACAACAAACAACAGAAAATCATACAGGAGTATAACGTGGACATTACGCAAATTCGTAAACTGATTCGGCTGATACAAAGCTCGGATGTTACTGAAATAGAAGTCACACAAGGAGACCAGACTGTTCGCATCTCCCGTCAGAATACAGCTGCACCTGTAGCTCCACCTGTCGCTGCAGATTATTCCCCTCCGGCAACTCCGAGCACCGCTCCGGTTACTGTTGTTGCCGCCCCGCCAGCTGAAACGAATAACAATGAAGAGCATCAGGTCACCTCTCCAATGGTTGGAACTTTCTATACCGCACCAAGCCCTGATGCAGAAGCATTTGTCAGTATCGGGCAGAAAGTTCAGAAAGGTGAAACCCTGTGCATTATTGAAGCGATGAAAATGATGAATGAAATAGAAGCGGAATACAGCGGTGTGGTTGAGGCCATTCTGGTTGAAAATGCGACGCCAGTCGAATACGGCCAGCCTATCTTTGTCATCACGCCGCTGGCGTAATCGGGGCTTCCATGTTTCATAAAATCCTTATTGCCAATCGCGGCGAAATTGCTGTCCGCATTATCCGTGCCTGTAAAGAACTGGGCATTCTGTCCGTTGCAGTCTATTCGGAAGCCGACCGCGATTCCATGCATACAAGGCTTGCAGATGAATCTGTTTGTATTGGTCCTGCTGCAAGTGCCAAGTCCTATCTGAATATAGCCGCACTTATGGCTGCTGCGGAGCTGACTGATGCTGAAGCCATCCATCCGGGCTTCGGTTTTCTGGCTGAAAATGCAGAATTTGCCGATATTGTTATCGAATCCGGACTGGTATGGATTGGGCCTACACCTGAGTCCATGCGTATTATGGGCGATAAAGTCACCGCCAAGAAAAAGATGGAAATTGCCGGTGTACCTCTGGTGCCCGGTTCCGATGGTGCGGTTGAAACGATTGAAGAGGCAAAGGTGGTTGTCAAAAAATCGGGCTTCCCGATTATTATCAAGGCATCTGCCGGTGGTGGTGGTCGCGGCATGAAAATCGTGCATTCGGAAGCATCGCTGCCCAACGCATTCTCCATGTGTAAAACAGAAGCAGGCGCTGCCTTTGGTGATGAAACCGTATTCATCGAGAAATTTCTTGAAGAGCCCCGACACATCGAAGTGCAGGTACTAGGCGATACCCATGGTAATCTTATTCATCTGTTTGAACGTGAATGTTCCATGCAGCGCAACAACCAGAAAGTACTTGAAGAAGCGCCCAGCCCCTACCTGGATTCTGAAACGCGTGAAAAAATATGTGCCGCCGGTCTGGCTGCTGCAAAAGCTGTAAATTACGTCGGAGCAGGCACAATTGAATTCCTCATGAATTCAGATAAGTCGTTTTATTTCATGGAGATGAATACCCGTATTCAGGTAGAACATCCGGTTACCGAATGGATTACCGGTGTCGACCTGATTGAGTGGCAGATACGTGTCGCTGCCGGTGACAAACTCGATTTCACTCAGGACAATATCAAAATCAAGGGTCACGCCATTGAGTGCCGCATTAATGCAGAACACCCGTTCAAATTCACGCCGTCACCGGGAACAGTGGAGCTGTATCATGCACCGGGTGGACGCAGTGTTCGGGTCGATTCACAGCTATACACCGGTTATAAAATCCCGCCCCACTACGACTCGATGATCGGTAAAATTATTACCCATGCCAGGGATCGCAAGAAATGCATCCGACGCATGCAACGGGCTATGGATGAACTGGTGATTCTTGGCGTGACCACCAATCAGGAACTGCATCAGCGCCTGCTGGCCAACCCCGGCTTCCAGAAAGCCGACTTCAATATTCATTTTCTGGAAAAATGGCTGCGCCAGATGCGTTTGTAGGAAAAAAGTGAGGGGGGGGGGAGTAAGGGTTCAGGAGCCCCCCTCACGTCTTACTCCATACTCACACTCAAACCCCGGAGTATTGCGCATGCACAGCTCTGGCATGCATATTGGGCAGCTTGTTCAGCGCCGCAATCAGTGCCTTGGCAGAGGCAACAACAATATCGGTATCCGAATCCTGGCCGTTGACAATGCGGTCGCCATCTTGCAACCGAACCGTGACTTCGCCCTGGGCGTCAGTGCCGGCGGTGATAGCATTGACAGCGTAGAGCAATAGTTTTCCGTTTGGCTCAACCAGTGATTTGATAGCCTTGAAAGCAGCATCAACCGGGCCATCGCCTTCAGCTGTTGCTTTCAGTGTTTCACCTTCAATGTCCAGCTCGACCGCAGCTACAGGCACATCATTGGTGCCTGATGCCGCATGCAGACTGACCAGTTTGACGCGTTCAGCATCAATATCGTCATCATCTGACAGTAACGCCATCAGATCTTCATCGAAAATTTCTTTCTTCTTGTCAGCCAGTACCTTGAAACGATCGAATACCGCAACCAACCGTTCGTCATCCAGTTCAATGCCGAGATCAATATATCGCGCCTTCAGCGCCGCACGCCCTGAATGCTTGCCTAGTACCATACGATTGGTACGCCACCCCACCGACTCCGGTGTCATGATTTCATAGGTTTTCTGGTGTTTTAACATACCATCCTGATGAATACCGGATTCATGTGCAAAAGCGTTGGCGCCGACAATGGCCTTGTTGGCCTGAATCGGCATGCCGGTAATACCACTGACCAGTTTTGAAGTCGGTACGATTTTCGTCGTATCAATGTCCAACTCGATATCATAACGATCCGAACGGGTTTTCATGATCATCACAATCTCTTCAAGGGATGCATTGCCAGCCCGCTCACCCAGCCCGTTCATGGTACACTCGACCTGACGCGCACCGTTTTCTACGGCAGCCAGTGAGTTAGCTACGGCTAAACCCAGATCGTTATGACAGTGTACCGAGAAGATTGCCTGATTGGAATTCGGTACCCGCTCGATCAGCGTGCGGATGCGATAACCGAATTCATCCGGTGTCATATAACCCACCGTATCCGGGATGTTAATGACACGAGCACCGGCAGCAATGACCGATTCAACAATACGGCAGAGAAAATCAATTTCGGAGCGACCGGCATCTTCGGCGGAAAACTCCACCTCGGGTACCAGCGAGCGTGCCTGCTTTACTGCTGATACGGCGCGTTCCACCACCTGCTCCGGTGCCATACGCAGCTTGGCTTCCATATGGATCGGACTGGTTGCAATAAATGTATGAATACGTCCACGTTCACCGGCCGGTTTTACGGCAGCCCCGGCCCGTTCGATATCACCCGATGCGGCACGTGCCAGACCTGCAATACGCGGCCCTTTCACTTCGGATGCAATACGATGCACCGCCTCGAAATCGCCCGGTGATGCAATTGGAAAACCGGCTTCAATGATATCCACACCGAGCGTCGCCAGTGCATGCGCTACACGCATTTTCTCTTCGATATTCATCGAACAACCGGGCGACTGTTCACCGTCACGCAAGGTTGTATCAAAAATATACAAACGATCAGACATGATATTCTCCTGTTCTTTATGGTGTAGTGGCACACCGGGTTGCAGAAATCAAAAAACCCTGCAGAAACAAAAAAGGCCGCGTAAACGCGGCCTGTACATCAGTAGCTGAAACAGTTCAGCAGACGCACAAGCCCCTTCGAAGTAGCAGGTACTTCGCTGTAGCATTCAGAGTCTCGAACCGGATATTCATAAGGCGCTATTATGACCACGGGAATATGCAAAGGTCAACATTCATACCGCATCGTCATCATTACCGGATACAGATGTATGTTTTTTCCGCTGACGCCTTTTAAGACGGTACTGCGACAATTTCCATTTCTGCCACAGACTCAACATCGGGCCATGCATACAATAGGCGAACATGATGGTGAACGGCATCCGGTACGGGTCAATAGCCAAAAAACCAATGACTACAATCATGATAATCAGCACACCGGATGAGCGCCGTTTCTTCAGATCCACATCCTTACCAGAAATAAACCGGACATTACTGACCATCAACCATGAGAGAAACACTGAAAGCCCCAACCACAACCACGGCCATGGTTCCGCATGCAGATTAACATGATACAACACCGCAGTGGCAATGAAGAGTGCCGCCCCCGGGGTCGGCAAACCCTGAAAATAGCGTTTATCCTGCTCGGCAAGCTTCACGTTGAAGCGGGCCAGTCTGAGTGCGGCGCAGGCGACGACAAAGAAGGCGCCCAACCATGCTAGTCTGTGAAAATCAGAGCCGAGATTAACCAGCGCCCATAAATACACCAACACAGCAGGTGCAACGCCAAACGACAACATATCGCATAATGAATCGTATTCAGCGCCAAATTCGGTTTCAGCATGCAATAGACGGGCCACCCGCCCATCCAGCATATCAAACACGGCAGCGGCCAGAATCGCCCATGCCGCCAGTTCAAAATTACCCTGAATGGATGCAACCAGTGAATAGAAACCGGAAAACAGCCCCATAGTGGTGAACAGGCTGGGCAGCACATACACGCCCCGCTTGCCCACTGTCTCTTTAAGCTTCGGCATGAGTATTCCCCTCACTACCACCTTCATTTCCAGGTTTTCGTGCAATAACCGTCGATCCGGCAGTAACCATATCACCTACTTCTACATGCAGTTCATAATCAGCAGGAATTTCACAATTAACACGTGATCCAAAGCGAATCATACCAATTCGTTGCCCGACCTCGACTTTATCTCCAACTTCAACATAGGAGACAATGCGGCGGGCTATCAGGCCGGAAATCTGGGTAAAGGCAATTTTATCGCCATTATCACATGTCATCTCAAAGCGGTTGCGCTCGTTTTCCTCGGTGGCGTGGTCAAAACTGGCATTCACAAACTTACCCGGTACGTATTGCATATGTGTAATACGACCACTCATAGGAGTCCGATTCACGTGCACATTGAACACATTCATGAAAATATCAACGCGTTGATGACCTTCCTCCATCATTTCGGCCCGGATAATTTTGCCATCAGCCGGACATACAAATAGGTTATTGCCTGCCGGTAAATCACGTTCGGGGTCACGGAAAAAATTCAGCATGAACAGCAACAGCACAAACAGAATTGCTGATGTAACCATCCAGCATAGCATCCAGGAAAACAATGCCAGCACGGCTGTTGGAATTATGAAACGCCACCCTTCAGGGGCGAAAGGAATATTGCCGCGCGCGCGACCGGAAAGAGGTTGAGGTTCAGTCATGCGCGTTAATCTAGCGGTAATTCTGGCTATACCCAAGTAATGGTGATTCTTGTCCGGATGATGAACCCGTAAATTCACTCGGCCTAATGTCTTCTACAACCCTACTGATGTCTGCCATGGAAATTCCAGGCATTGGAATGAGTCTTTCAGATAGGCTACACTTGCAATCATGGCGTTGAATCAACAAGAGTTAATGCAAAGCTATCAAATGCTGCATCAGGCTTTTCCTGAAGACCTGCATATCGCCAGACCTTTTATTCATATGCTGCGTCAAAGTGGTGAAAATGAACAGGCACGTGCTCTGGCGATGGCTATGGCGCAACGGATGCTGGCCTGCGGTAACTCAGCCCAGGCTATCGGACTTCTGACTCTCTGCCAGCAATTGAATCACCCGGACAGTGAAACGATTCGCACCCTGTCTGATATGGCTCGCTTTTCCATTGATGGCTGTGAAAGTGAAACAGGGCAAGTTTTTGCGTTAACCGAACATTTATCAGATTCGGAAACGCTGGGGTTTATCAAACAGGGGAAACTGGTACAGGTTGCCGATAATGAGGAAATTGTCCGACAAGATGAAAGCAGCAAAACTTTTTATCTGATTCTTGATGGCGTAGTAGATGTGCGGATCAAGATTGAAGATGGCAATTCGATCATAGTGAAAAAACTGACGACGGGCGACTTTTTCGGTGAATTTGCCTGCGTTTATAAATTACGCCGTTCGGCAAGTGTTATTGCATCAAACCCGTCCCTGCTACTTGAGTTTTCGGACCACTCGATTGCAGAATTAATAAAATATTCACCCATGGCCGGTGACTATCTGATCCGAACTGTGCAAAACCGCATGGTGCATGCAATGACCCACAGCCTGCCTGCTTTTGATCAACTGCCCGAAGCAGACCGTCGCTGGATAGCCGAAGAATCTACAGTCAATGAATACAGCGATGGAACCCCCATCATGGAATCAGAGAAAAAAATGCCAACTTGCCACATTCTACTGTCCGGCAGCCTGGAATTAAAACTCCCCGATGGAAGGGTGACAAAGCTGACTTCAGGAATGATGTTCGGCAATATCAACCCCTATATTTGCGTTCCTATTCGGGCAACACTCAAAGCAAAAGAACATACCCTGATTTGCAACATGCCGAAAAATATTTTTCAGTCGTTCATCAATGTATACCCTTCATTTGAGCAGTATATTAAAACTCAGCATGATTCAGTGACTATGGATATTAACAAGGCCTGGTCATCTGCATGACTGCCCAGGAGTTGTTCACATTAATCGACTTTCAGCAAACGGATCAACAGCGGATGTAAATACGGATTGGCTGCCAACACGTCCCCTTTTTCCAGATCCAGACTTGCGCCATCCAGGCCGGTCGCAAGCCCGCCTGCCTCCTGAACCAGCAGTTGGCCGGCTGCAATATCCCAGGATTGCAACCCTGCTTCCCAATATACATCCAGTCGACCTGCCGCTATATAAGCCAGATCCAGCGCAGCTGAACCGCCACGCCGATAGCCATCCATAGCACGCATGCAAACATCCATCCGTGATTGGAAAACATCGATTGTATGACGCTGGTATGACGGCAACCCGGAAGCAAACAATGCATGTTCAAGTCGTTTCTCTTCACTTACACGCAAACGCCTTCGATTGAGAAATGCACCACCGCCGTTGCGTGCCTCAAATGTCTCATCACGAATCGGGTCATGAATGACCGCCAGCACCGGTTTACCATATTTGAATGCCGCAATCGACACAGCGAAATGAGGGTAACCATGAATAAAATTCGTTGTCCCGTCGAGAGGATCAATATACCACTGAATCGGCGCATCAGGATGAATACGCGTATCCATCTCTTCAGCGACAATGCCGTGATCCGGATAATGATGTGCGATTTCCCTGACGATTAACGTTTCAGCACGTTTATCCACATCAGTGACATAATCCCTGTCAGATTTCTGACTGACTTTCAGCCTGTCTCTCTCATCATAAGCCCGGGCGATCATATCTCCTGCCCGTCTTGCAGCCCGAACGGCAACATACAGCATGTATCTACTCCTGAAGAAAGCCCGAATACACTGTTACGTTAACCGGGCAGGACATAAGCCGACGCTTCATCACATTATCACTTTCCTGCTTTCACTGTGTTTACAAGCACAAGGTAATTGATGAACGGATCGGTCTGGCGCGCATCGTATCACATCATTGTTCGGAAAAGTACGCCTTGCTACCAGAGATCATTATACTTAAAATCAGAGAAATATTGACTGAATACAGGATATCACTGATTCGGCGCTTCCCTAGACGGCCAGCGGTGCCAGAGATAACCTGTTGCCTGATGATAAGAGGGAGCTTGCCGGTGCGGTCACCGCTTTACCTTCTGTTACGGAGGGAAAATGCCAAACAGGAATATCATTGAAGACTGGATGCTAAAATCCGCTCACCTGAGCGGCACATCCCTTGCTGCCACCCAGATTTCCCAGGTATATGCCCGTCTTTTTTTTGCATCTGCAGGACTGTTATATATGCTGTTTCATTCGGCAGATTTCCCGGTCTATGAAACAGGACTTATGGTTGTCGCAACCATCTATTTTGCGATCAACCTGATATCCATTCCAATGATCCGCCGGACGCCGCTTTCGGCATTTCGTTGTCTGCTTTTCCCGATTCTGGATATTAGCGTTGTAAGCTATGCCATGATGGTTGACGGTGGTCAAAACAGCAACATCTTTTTTCTCTATCTGCTTATTATCCTGGGTAACGGCCTGCGTTTCGGCAACCCCATGCTATTGTATACACAGATCTTAAGCCTGATCGGCCTGTTCACCATGATCATCTATACCTACGTCACATATCATGTCCCAATCGATCAAAGCCTGCTGTTTTGGCACTTCGGCATGCTGCTGGCTATACCACTCTATGTTTACCTGATCGGGCAGCAGGTTGAAAAAGCAGTCAAAGGCCAGATGGAGGCAGAAAAAACTTCCTATAATTTACTCGATAAAGGCCCGTTGCCGGTCTTTACCTTCGAGATGGATAGAGATAATACGCCCCGAATTGTCTATGTGAATAGCGCTGTCAAAGAAACATTCCAGCGCAACGGGCCGGATATAATCGGTGAAAGTGCTGATATCCTCACATTGCCGGAAGACAGGCAGGAAATGATTGCCTTCTGCCGCACAACACTCAGCTATCACCATGGCAAGAAGGCGAACAAGACAGAAACCCTGTATATCAGAAGCAGGGATATATCCGGTAATATTCTCAAACTGCTATGTACGGCCATCTGCATGCGCTGGCATAACCGCTGGATTGGCGTCTGCTTTATACTGGATATCTCAGAGCGTGAAGCCATGCAGGAGGAACTGGAGGCCGTGCACAAGCAGGGATACATGTCTACTCTGGTTGCGGGTATTGTGCATGACTTTCGTAACGTGCTGACCAATATGATCGGCAATGCCGAAGTATTACAAATGAGCACTCAGGACAAATCATCCATGCTACAACTGAATGCTATCATTGCCGCCGGCGAGCGGGGTTCGGAGCTTATTACGCATCTGCTGCAGCTGAGTAAAAATCACAAAAAAGACAGTATTTCCGGTTATGCTGAAGGCTCAATAATCGTGAAACGCCTGGAAAACATTATGGGCCTCGCCCGCCTGCAAATGCCGCCTTATATCCAGCTTGACTGCCAGATTGATACGCCACTGCATGATGTAGCTATCAGCATGATTGAAATCGAACAAATTCTTGTTAATCTGATCAATAACGCCGCACAGGCGATAAATAAAAGTGGTCAAATCTATGTTCATATCTGCAATTCTTCGGAACATCGTTTATCCAGACCCGGCCATCCCTGTATGCGCATACAGGTTACAGATAACGGCTCCGGCATATTAGATAAGGATATGGATAATGTTTTTGAGGCATTCTGGACGTCCAAAATCGGTCAGGGAGGAACAGGCCTGGGACTAACAACAGTGCAACGGATTATCAAACAAAATCATGGTAGCATTGAAGTCGAATCCGTTCCCAACCAAAAAACCCGATTTATCATTCATCTGTCCCCTTATATACCGGAGAGCAATAGCACCATTGTGAAGGAAAGCTACCTCACCAGCAACCTGAAGGAACAGGAACAACAATCTGGCGTTCCATCAAACTGCCATGTTCTGCTGGTCGATGATGTTCCTGATATTCTCAAAACTCATCAGTCCATGCTCGCACATCTGAAACACACATCAGTCCTGGCCGAAAATGGTAAAAATGCCCTCAAGGCTTTTCTTCAGGAAAGCAATCATTTTGATCTGGTGATCACTGATTTCTGCATGCCGAAAATGGACGGTCTGGAACTGGTTGAGCACATAAGACAGCTGGGATCCAATATTCCTATCATTATGATTACAGCATATGCCGAAGACAACCAACTACAGCGAGCAGAGCGCTACAATGTCACAATAATAAACAAGCCTGTCAGCATGGGGAAATTCCAGCAAGCTATCGCTAAAGCCATAGCTGCAGCCTAGAAAAGTTTCACCCCTTTAAGAAAATACCGAATGAATCAGCCTTTCTTTATAAAGCGGCAATTAATCCACGACTGGAGAATGCATCATAGACTGCATCCGTAAAATACAGTCCATGCGCCGGCGCTGTAGCTGCCCCCAGGCTTCTGTTGCCGCTGGACAGCAAGTCCAGAAATGCTTCGGGGCTACGTTTCCCTGCACCAACTTCCACTAGGTTCCCTACCAGATTCCGGACCATATGATACAGAAACGCATCAGCTGAAACTGAAATACTGATGCAATAACCATGCTGCTCGACAGACAGTGTTCTGATTGTTCTCACTGCGCCGGATGCCTGGCAACCCGCAGCCCGGAGAGCACTGAAATCACGCCTGCCCACACAGTGGCATGCTGCTTCCCGCATGGCATCCAGATTCAGCGCTCTGGGCATCCACCAGTGTCGCCACCTGTGCAGACTGGATGCCGTATTCCGGTTCCATATCTGATACCGGTAAGCACGTTCCCGACAATCGAATCGGGCATGAAAATTCTTTTCGACCGCCCGCACCCCAACGACGCGAACTTCATCAGGCAGCAGACTATTGCAACCGTGGGTATAAGCCTTGTGAGAACGCATC
>CAZBEN010000022.1:0-17991 GCA_964490955.1 uncultured Zetaproteobacteria bacterium
GCGCCGACCTGCCACTAAAACAGGCCACAGCGCATGATCTGGCCGCATCACTTGGTCATAAGCCGTGCGAAGCCGGTTGCGCAGTCGGCTGTTCCCGCCTGATTTCCCACGCACTCGGCGAACCGCTGAAAAGCCTCAAAACAGGCCTGCAAACGATCGCCGGCATCCACCGATCAAACTAGAACTGATCCAGATTTCCGAAACCTTTTTTTCTGGCCTGATTCCACTGATACAAATTAAACACCAGCATACCCCAGAAATCCGTGCGCAAGCCGGGCCGCATGCGCCGCGTGATCGATTGCATCGAATAAAATTCCCGGTGCAGCAGATTCACCCTGTTCACCAGTTCATCCGGCGTCATGTTTTTGGGCGTAAACTGACAATTCATGCCGGCCAGTTTATTTAACTGTTGTTCATCCAGCAGACGGCCAGCCTGCTTCAGTTCCTGATACACGCCAGTGCCGCGCCGGGGATTAAGAATATTAAAAAATGCCATCGGTACATGATTCTCTTCCAGATAGCGTAATGTCGCTTCATACACTGAATCGGATTCGGTGTCCCAGCCGAATACAAAATTAAGCGAATAGGTAATGCCGTGACGATTCAGATTAGCCAGAGCCTGATCATAGTGCTGCACCTTATTCTGCCTTTTTTTCATCGATGCCAGCGTCTCTGCATCCACTGATTCCATGCCCATATTCATGTGCATGCATCCCGACTGTTTTGCCAGCTTGATCAGCGCATCATCAGCGCAATAATTCATCGGCCACAGGCTGGCCCATTTGACTTTCAGCGGCACCAGCGCTTCGAGCACCTGTTGGCAGTTGCGTTTGGTGCCAGCAAATACCGAGTCGGCAAAAAAGATAATGCCGCTGCCCAGCGATTTGATATATTTTATCTCCTCGACCAGTTCATCGACTGGGCGCGAACGGAACTTCTTGCCATATAAGATGGTCTCTTCGCAAAAATCACAGCCGAACGGACAACCACGCGTGGTCTGCACCTGAAACACACGCGGCCTGGGATAATGCTTAAACGGAATCACATCATAGCGCGGATGCGGCAAGCCTTTCATATCAGGCAGCTGGAATTGTTGATAGACCTTTTTCAACCGGCCGGCGACGGCATCGGCCAGCATGCCGGCCCAGATATCATCGGCTTCGCCAATAGCATAGGCATCACAATGTCTGGCTACTTCCTCGCCATAAAAATAGGTATGTGGCCCCCCCATCAGCACAGGGACGCCGCGCTTTTTATATTCGGCGGCAATTTCATAGGCTCGCTTTGAGAAACGCGTCCACACGGTAATCGCCGCCACATCGCACGGCGCATCGAAATCCACCGGCGTCAAACGCTCGTCAAATACCGTCACCTGCCACTCTTTCGGGGTCAGTGCAGCCAGATAAGGTAATGATAACCCCATCATACGGCGCTTGCCGGTTTGAAACAGTTCCCCGCTGGTGGTGTAGGTAGTAGGCTGAATAATATGAAGATGCATGAACTACGAAAACTGTCAGAGATATATGTATTTTGCGACTATAAGCTCATGAAGAAACGGATTGTATGCACCCTGGCAGGTCTGCTTGTAGGGCTGTCGATGATTTCGTCCGCATGGGCCATGCCTGATTACCATGCCGAGCTATTGAGCATTCAGCAAACATGGGCCGAGATCAAATATCATACCCCCAAAGCCGAGAGGCGGGATGCATTCGCATCACTACTGACTAAATCCGAAGCATTTCAACATATGTATCCTGACAGGGCCGATGCCATCCTCTGGTCGGCAGTCGTGCTATACACCTTTGCAGGCGAAGTTCGGGGAATCAAGGCGCTCGGTATGGTCAAACAATCCTACCACATGTTGCAACGGGCAGCAAAAATAAACCCACTGGCTTCAGATGGGTTCATTCACACAGCTTTGGGTCAACTCTATTATAAGGTGCCTGGCTGGCCTGTCGCTTTTGGCAACGATGCCAAAGCAGAAAACTATTTACGCAAAGGAATTGAACTCAATCCTGATGGTCTGGATGCCAATTATTTCATGGGGGATTATCTACTGCGAAAAAAACAATATCGCCAGGCAGCAATTCACCTGCGCCGAGCCATTCAGGCTCCGGCCAGAACACAACGGCCTACCGCCGATGCCGGTCGTAAAGCCGATGCACTTAAATTACTCAGATTAGCCGAAAGGCATATATAACGAGACAAAGACAGCAACCATTCAAAAAATCAGCGTGCGTTGAATCCCTGCTCGCGAATCATGATAAAGATTAGCAATAGCGTATAGACCGGAGCTCCGATAGCGGTCATGACCAGAAACCACTGTGTTTTATCAAATAGCGCCAAAACGAGCACTAGATAAATAAAATCCCGCCGCGACAGCATATCAGCAATACGCACACCGGCCGATTTACCTTCCGATGTTGACACTGATGTGTACAACGGGCCGACTTTCTTTTCAACGCGCATGGTATGAAAATAGACCAAACTGGCCGAAACCACAGTGCCGCCTACAGCTAATAACCCGCATAGCCATGGCCAGAATGAATCAGGAGAATGTGCTGCCCAACCAACAGCCATAGCAGCAAATACGCTCACATGGACAACATTATCCGACCAGAAATCGAGGACCCCTCCAGCGCGGCTTTCCATGAATTTCAACCGTGCCAGCTCACCATCGCAGCCATCCAGAATGGAGTGTAACAGAAAAAACGATGCTCCCAGAATCTGCATCCCATATTCGGGAGACAAGAAAAATATGGCTCCCGCCAACCCAAGCACCATACTGACCCAGGTCATATGGTTGGGCGTCACAGATGTATGCATCAGTCGCCGGGTCATGGTCAACGAAATCTTGCGATTGATATGTAGTGCCATCCAGCCTTCCGTGGCTTTGACTAGGCCGGATAACAGGGTGTTTTCCGCCCGCTGGCAGTCTTTGGCAGAACGTATGCTCAAACCGGCCGGCTCGCGCAACGCTTTCACCGCCCCGGTTTCAACAGAGTTTCGCATGGCTTCATACAGTTGTGCGAAATCGTGCGCCTTAGCCATAGCCTCCTGCAATGCCGGATAACACCCTGACCCGATCAACATGGCCTGAGCTTGCGACCACAACAACAGTTCGTTCTCCCCGATTGCTGTTTCACCCGCTTGCTTGAGAAAATCGGTATCCGGCAGACAATCCGGTGCCAACAGTAGAATCGAGCCGTTACATGTCTGCACAACATCCATCGCACCCATCGTAGTACATGCTGCCAGCCGGGCTCCTGTACCCGCTAACGCGCCTCCAAGCCGAGCCTCTCCTGTAGAAAATACCACTAATAGATTGCTCAGGCCGAATTTTGTACCCATCAGCGCTACACGGCGAATCAGGGCCAGCCCTGCCACATCGGCCAGGCACGATTGCAACTCACAAGTATTATCCAGCACAGGAATCAGGATGGTTGGAGATTCGCAATGGTCTGTTTTCTGCATGTACTCAGGCTGCAAACTGCCATGTCCGGTGTCAAAACAAATATCAGCCTCAGAAATTGATCAAACAGTTACAATGCTTGCGGTAATGTTTTTGACCGGCAAACTACAAACCGGTTGTGGAAATCAGCCCGCACATCAGCTCTACAAGGAGATCACGGCAGGTGAAACCCATTAAAATCGCTATCACAGGCATTGGAAACTGCGCCAGCTCTCTGATTCAGGGCATTCATTATTACCGCGATAAAGGCCCGGAGGATGCGATTGGTCTGATGCACTGGAAAATCGGTGGTTTTTCCCCCTGCGATATCGAAGTTGTTGCCGCCTTTGATGTCGATCGGCGCAAAGTTGGTCAGGATGTGTATACAGCCATCTTCGCCAAACCCAACTGCACTGCCGTATTTTGTGCCGACATTCCAGCGTCCGGTGTCACTGTGCGTATGGGTAAAATTCTGGATGGTATTGCTGATCATATGGCTGCTTATGATGAGGATTCCACTTTCATCGTCGCCGATGCACCGGAACCAGATGAAGATGAGGTTGTAACCGCTATCAGGGAATCCGGGGCGGAGGTGCTGGTCAACTATCTGCCAGTCGGCTCTGAACAGGCCGTCCGCTTTTATGCCGGGTGTGCACTGAAGGCAGGCGTGGCCTACATCAATAATATGCCTGTATTCATTGCCAGCAATCCTGAATGGGCGCAAAAGTTCGCTGACAGGAACATTCCGATTATCGGCGATGATATCAAATCACAGCTGGGCGCAACCATCACCCACCGGATGTTGACCGATCTGTTCAGAAAGCGCGGCGTCAAACTGGAGCGTACCTACCAGCTCAATACCGGCGGCAATACTGATTTCCTTAATATGCTCAGCCGTAAACGCCTGGCTTCGAAAAAAATATCGAAAACCGAAGCAGTACAATCGGTGACAGAAACGCGCTTAAAAGATAAAAATATCCATATCGGCCCCAGCGATTATGTGCCATGGCAAAAAGACAACAAAGTCTGTTTTCTGCGCATGGAAGGCAAACTGTTCGGCGATGTACCGATGCACATTGAAATGCGTTTGTCTGTAGAAGATTCACCGAATTCAGCCGGTGTCGCCATTGACGCTATTCGCTGTGCCAAGCTAGCGCTGGATCGCGGTATTGGCGGCATTCTGGAAGCCCCGTCCGCCTATTTCTGCAAGCATCCACCCAAACAATTTACCGATGATGACGCTTTTCAGAACCTGGAGCGCTTCATCCTTGGGGAAACACCATGAAGTGCCTGATTATCGCGGCCGGAAAAGGCAGACGCCTGCAAAAGAAAGGTCAGTGTAAGCCACTCATTCCCCTGTACGGGATCGCCCTGATCGAGCGTACCATTGAATCCGCGCTTGAGGCAGGTGCCGATGATTTCTATGTGGTCACCGGTCATCATCATGAGCGCGTTGATGCCTTTCTGAAGCGCCTGAGTCACCGGCTGAATATCCCCATTCAAACAATTTTCAATGAAAAATGGCAGAATACGGATAACGGGATATCGGTATTGAGCGCGGCTGGCCATCTGGATGAACCGTTCCTGCTGCTGATGACAGATCATGTATTCGACCCCGGCATAGCCCGCGATCTTATCCAGGCTGCCGAAGATCAAGATAGCCTTACCCTCGCTGTGGACAGTCATCTGGATAACCCGCTGGTCGATCTCGATGATGTTACACGAGTCCTGACCGAACAGGGAAACATAGTCGCCATCGGTAAAAATTTAGAGACCTTCAATGCCTATGATACCGGTATTTTCCTGTGCGCGCCTGGCCTGTTTGATGCGCTAAAGCAGGCTTCTCTTGCCACCGGCACTGCCGGTCTGTCGGATGGGGTGCAATTACTTGCTGCTGCAGGAAAATCGCACACGTTCGATATTAACGGGCGATTCTGGATTGATGTGGATGACCCCGTTGCTTTCTGGCGTGCCGAAAATGCACTGCTCACCCGCTTCCAGCAGCAACCCGATGACATTCCGGTTTAAACAAAATGCAAACCAAAAAGAATAAAAAAGCGGCTCCGGGGAGCCGCTTTTTCAATGCCTCAGAAAATATTTTACAGTTTATCTGCCTCGGAAGCCAGGTAAGAAGCAACGCCATCGGCATCGGCAACCATGCCCTTATCACCCTTATTCCAACCGGCCGGACATACTTCGCCGTGCTCTTCATGGAACTGCAAGGCATCGATCATGCGTAGCATTTCGTCGATATTGCGGCCCAGCGGCAAATGATTGACCACCTGATGCATGACTGTGCCATTCTTATCAATCAGGAAAGAACCGCGGAATGCTACGCCGGCATCAGCGAATTCCACATCATAGGCCTGACAGATTTCATGTTTGACATCCGCCGCCAGCGGATAGGCGACTTCGCCAATACCACCGGCATCTACAGCTGTATTGCGCCAGGCCGAATGCGTGAACTGGGAATCAATGGAGCAACCAATCACCTGTACACCACGATCTTCGAATTCCTTGATGCGATGATCAAAAGCAATCAGTTCAGACGGACATACAAACGTGAAGTCCAGCGGATAAAAGAATAATACGACATATTTTCCGCTGTAATCGGACAGCGAAAAATTCTCATTGATGGTGCCGTCCGCCATCACAGCGGCAGCGGTAAAATCGGGGGCCTGTTTGCCAACCAGTACACTCATAAAAGAACTCCTTAATATTTTATGCGATCAGAAATCGGAGGGAAAGTTTATGCCAATCATACGGGATGCACCACCCTACTGTTTTTCGGGCTTATCTTTCGGTGCCGTGAATTCGATAAAGATGTGCTTTGTTTCCGGCGCAACACGACTGACATCATCTTCCAGAGAACTGCGAATATCATCCAGCTTATGCATAAACCGAATCGCCCGGCTGATTTCCTCCTGCGTCATGTCGGCAAAAATAGCTTCTTCACGCAGTTCGACCTCGGCCATCAACAAGGTATCTTCAGGAGAAAGTACAATGCTGTTGATACGCTGCACAGACTGCACCTGATCATCGGCCTGCCATAATCTGGCGGCAATTTTATCGACTTCTTCATTGGAATGATTGAGCAGATATTTGCGATTGGTCGCAGCCAGGAAAAAGGCCAACCCGCCCATCAACAAACCAATACAGATTGCAGCAATACCATCGAACAATGCAGAACCGGTATATGCGGCAATCCCCATGCCGATCAGCGCTATGAGCAAACCGAATATGGCGGCTGAATCTTCAATCAGCACTGCCAGCGTAGTCGGGTCTCGCGTTTCTACCAGATAGACCCTGAATGTTTTTCCTGCTTGCCGGCACTGAGCTCTGAATTCAACCAGCGCAACCAACAACGAATACCCTTCCATCACAAAAGCAAAACCCAGAATGATAAACGGAATCCATGAAAATTCAGGTGTGTGTTCGTGCCTGAGCTGTTCCAGCGCATGCATGACTGTATAAACGCAACCGAGAAAGAAAATAGTAACCGCAGAAATAAGATTCCAGAAATAACGTTCCTGACCATAACCAAACTGGTGTTCTTCATCCGCCTGGCGGGCAGAGCGTCTTAAACCAAGCAGCAAAAGACCCTGATTGGCAGTATCTGCCAGCGAATGTACCGCCTCGGCCAGCAGGGCGCTGGATCCCGAAAAAGCAAAACCGACAAATTTGGCAACCGTTACCATGGCATTGCTGGCAACTGCAGTGAGTACTGCTCTGGTTGAGCCGTGTGACATGAAGTCTCCCTTTGTCTCGCATCATCAACAGATGCACATGTTCAACAATTTACGTTTCGCGCCTTGTCTTATCCCATTTCGAGAGCAGCGCTTCACTCGCATTTTATGTGAACAGGCCCTAAACTGCCAGCATGTGGTCTTATCAACATACCGGCCTTACCGTTCACCAGTTGCCGGCTTTGCGGGATAATTATATCTATCTCATTGAAACTGACTCAAATAATACCCTGATTGCAGTTGACCCTGCCGAAGCGGTTTCAGTGCGTAAAGCCTGTGGACAGCTGGGCAAACCGCTGACTCATATTTTTAACACCCACCATCACTGGGATCATACCAACGGGAATCTATCACTAAAAAAAGACTTCGGCTGCCTGATTGTCGGAGCAGAGGGCGATGCCGCACGCATTCCCGGTATTGATATCACCGTATCGGAAACTTCACCGCCAGCGATTCCGAATCTGAATATTTCGATTCTGGATGTCCCGGGACACACCATCGGCCATATCGCCTACATGATCAATGATGCGCTGTTTTGTGGCGATACCCTGTTCGGAGCCGGTTGCGGGAGATTGTTTGAGGGCACTGCGACGCAGATGTGGAACAGTCTGAACAAAATCGCAAAACTGGATGGCAACACAAAAATTTATTGTGCCCATGAATATACGTTAGCCAATCTGGCTTATGCTCGTGCCATTGATGCTAACAATCCGGCTTTGACCGCACGCATCGTTACCGACAAAAACCTCAGGAAACAGGAACAACCAACGATTCCATCATCCATCGACATGGAAAGGGCGACCAATCCATTTTTGCGTCCGCTTGATCCTGATTTTTGTCAGAACTATGCGAGCTCACACAACATCAGTTCCGAACCGCTTACGGTATTCAGTGATATCAGGAAAAGAAAAGACAGCTGGTAGCGGATACTCCGGCTTACTTGCGATGAAGAATAAGCATCTGCTTTGAAATGATGGATTCCAGTTCTTTGACCTGGCTGCTTCTGCCTGCATCAAATTGCACAGCGATCCCCGCCTCGGTTTTTCGCATAATCGTACCACTGAGTCGAACCGGATTCTGTGCAGAGATAAAGGTCAATGCCAGCTTCACCTGCATGCCCACCTCAAGTTCGGCAGATGTCACAATAAACACGCCCGTGGCACTGACATCTCTGGCTTTGCCATAGTGCACACCGTTTCGGGAAGTAAAACTCAGCGCTTCTATATACGTTTCACGCGGCACATGGCGGATATCCGACCTCCAGCCGTTAATCAGCTCAAGCAACTGCAGCCGCTGTTCTTCCGGCAAATCAACAGCAAGCGCAGCGATTTTCTCGATGAGATCATCATTGACTGTTTCCATATGGGGCCAGTGTAGCACACACATTGAACATCCCAACCTTTCTCAATCGACATACAAAAATTATCAGTCACCTGCTACTGAACGCACAGAAAAGATTCCCCACAAGGTTTTCTTATGGGTTTATGCTACAAAGCACCTAAATCTTGAAGCATCAAATTGATCGGACGATAAAGAAAAAAGCACCTGCGTTTCCGCAAGTGCTTTTCTGTATGGTGGGCCGTGTTGGGCTCGAACCAACGGCCCGCTGATTAAGAGTCAGCTGCTCTACCAACTGAGCTAACGGCCCCGATGTCGAAATCATGGCGTCTGTACTCCCCGCTGTAAACGGCCATCGCATAGTGGGGTGGATGATGGGACTCGAACCCACAACCACCGGCATCACAAGCCGGGGCTCTACCATTGAGCTACATCCACCATATGCTATCCGGTGGCGCGCCTGGCAGGGCTCGAACCTGCAACCTACGGCTTAGAAGGCCGTTGCTCTATCCAGTTGAGCTACAGGCGCTCGCCAGATCGCGTCCAGTGCTACATTCGTCGCTGATTTCTGCTTAAATGGTCGGGGCGGGGTGATTCGAACACCCGACCCTCTGGTCCCAAACCAGATGCGCTACCAGGCTGCGCTACGCCCCGTTATTTAAGCCTTCATGCGAAGGCGGCGGACAATAGGCATCCATCGCCCTTTCGTCAATCCCTTAATCGCCATCTCATGAATACTGGCGTACAACAGATTCACGGATAGACTCGCCCTCCTTCCTGTTCTATTGAATTCATCCCGAAGTGAGGTGTGCCATGGGAAAAATCACCATGCTTGGAACCACAATTTGTTGCATACGTAAAAATGGCCAGGTCGCTATTGGTGGCGATGGTCAGGTGACACTGGGTGATACCGTCGTCAAACACGGTGGCCGAAAAGTGCGTACGATTCGCGATGGCGCTATTTTAACCGGTTTTGCCGGTTCCACGGCTGATGCAATGAATCTGTTCGAACGCTTTGAAGCCAAACTGGATGAACATGCCGGCAACTTGCTGCGTGCCGCCGTGGCATTGGCCAAGGACTGGCGTACCGATAAATACCTGCGCCAGCTCGAAGCGATGATGATTGTTGCAGATAAAGACAATACATTATTGATTTCCGGCAATGGCGATGTTCTGGAACCAGATGACGGTGTTGCCGCTATCGGCTCCGGTGGCGGTTATGCCAAAGCGGCAGCAACTGCACTGCTCAATCACAGTGAGCTCAGTGCCGCTGATGCCGCACGCGAAGCCATGCTTATTGCTGCCAATATCTGCATTTACACCAACAATAATATTACCATTGAATCCATCCCCAGGGAGTCGTAAAGGTGAGCCAGACCATGACACCACGTGAAATCATTTCAGAGCTCGACCGTTATATTGTCGGTCAGAATGATGCCAAACGAGCCGTTGCCATCGCACTGCGCAATCGCTGGCGGCGACATCAGGTGGACTCTCCCATGCGTGAGGAGATCACACCCAAAAATATCCTGATGATCGGCCCCACCGGAGTGGGGAAAACCGAAATAGCCCGCCGGCTGGCCCGGCTGGCTAATGCGCCCTTCATCAAGGTTGAAGCAACCAAATTCACCGAGGTCGGTTATGTCGGCCGCGATGTTGAAACCATTATCCGAGACCTGGTCGACACCGCGATTAAAATCGTGCGTGAAGAACATTTGGCGCGCGTACAAACCAAAGCTGAAAAAGTCGCCGAAGACAAGTTGCTGGATATTCTGATTCCGCATCCGGTTGCCCCCAATGGCCCGCACAGCAGCGATCCCAGCACATCATCCAGCGAGTCACGCGAGAAAATGCGCCATAAACTGCGCTTGGGCGAATTAAACGGGCGACAGGTTGAAATTGATGTGGAACCGCAACAGGGCATGCCGGTGATGCAGATGTTTACCGGACAGGGTACCGAAGCGATGGATATCCAGGATATGCTCGGCAACATGATGGGCAAACAGAAGACAACAAAAAGAATGAATGTATCCGATGCACTGAAAGTCATTCAGCAACAGGAAGCGGATCGCCTGCTGGATATGGATGCGATCAAGGATGAAGCCATCAAACGGGCTGAAAATGACGGTATCGTTTTTCTCGATGAAATGGATAAAATCACCCAGCGTAGTGGCGTTCAGGGTGGTGATGTATCACGCGAGGGGGTACAGCGGGATCTGCTACCGCTGGTTGAAGGTACAACCGTGAATACACGTTATGGTCATATCAAAACAGATCACATCCTGTTCATTGCCTCCGGCGCTTTTCATCTGGCCAAACCATCCGATCTGATTCCCGAATTACAGGGTCGCTTCCCCATCCGGGTAAATCTGCATGCACTGGGTGAAACAGAGTTCCGTCGCATTCTGGTCGAGCCGGAATCTTCACTAACGCGCCAGTATGCGGCCCTGCTGAATACGGAAAATGTCACCATTAAATTTGATGAAAACGGGATATCCGAACTGGCTCGCATCGCTGTACTCGTGAATGAGAAAACCGAAAATATCGGTGCCCGGCGCCTGCATACCTTGCTGGAGCACGTGCTGGAAGATATCAGCTTTGAAGCTTCTGATCGCAGCGGTGAAAACATATGCGTAGATGCAGCATATGTACGTGAACAACTGGGCGAAATCTGCGAGGACGAAGATCTGTCACGCTATATTCTATAAAGAATCTTCGCCGCAAAGGACCCTCTGCGATGAAAACAGATTATCTACAGCAGTTTAGCCACGGGTGCAAAGGATTTACGGTGAATCGGACACGGGCCAAGTTCATGTAATGCATCCATGTGCACTCTGGTGCCGTAACCCTTGTGTCTGGAAAACTGGTAGCCGGGGAACTGTGTATCGAACATCGCCATCATGCGATCCCTGATCACTTTAGCCACTATCGATGCAGCAGCTATCTCCTGCACCGAATCATCCCCGCCGATAATGGCTTCGGCAGGCACGGCCAGGTCAGGAATGCGATTACCATCGACCAATACTCTGGCAGGTGTCATGCTCAGACCTTCAACCGACCTGCGCATTGATAACATCGTGGCGTGCAGAATATTGAGCCGATCGATCTCATCTATGGTTGCCATGGATACCGAACAGGCTACGGCATATCTGCGGATATGGTGATAAAGCTTCAGCCGTTTTTTCTCGGCCACTTTTTTGGAATCCCGATATTTGCCCAGATACGGATCATCCGGCGACAGAATCACTGCCGCCGTCACCACCGGCCCTGCCAACGGCCCGCGCCCTACTTCATCCACTCCTGCCAACATGACAATGCACGCTGCCTTGAAATCTGTTCCGGTCAATCAGGTTGTGTCGGGCCTTACCTGTTTTAAACCCGCGAAGCGTTTTTTCAGGCCAGTATCGTTCATCATGGATTCCCCTATGCGATATCCCAATTCCCGATAGGCCTCAAACTGATTCTCATCAAAAAACTGATCAGCCGTGGTTTCATCGGGATACTCGGGATGAGCACTCTTATAGCCATAAATGTCCTTTGGCAGCTTTCCAATCAACGTGGTTTTAATATAAATTAATTTTCCTAACGTTCCATCACAATATGAAATTCTGCCCGTCACATACCCTTTTTCAGCCAAATCGACGCCGTATGGATTTTTTTTATTACCCGCCGCATCTACATCAGGGCCCGGACACATTGGCAAAAATGAGGGCATTTTTATATCTGCACCAAAGTCTACCCTGACTTTCTCGACAAAATTGGCAAAATCACCAAATGTATAACCCGGGTCCGCACCACCATCACAAACGATTATCGTTTTCAGCCTGCGGCGGATCAATTCATATAACGCCAGGTTTTCATAATGTCCGCCATCAGCAATATGCACATAGCGTCCGGTCTCATTCAAACCGAACCCAAACATTTCACGTAAACCATGTACCAACCAATTGGGTGAATTGGTAAACATGGCCTTATGCTCAGGGGCCGGATTAGGCGCCCAATACCCGAGGCGCACATTAAACAATGCCATTAACAAAGAAACACTTCGATTCCGTGTTAATCCCTCACCACCCGGAGCACCATGCGGATCTGCCGCAGCTCCGGAAATTGCCATTGCTGTCGCCAGGTTCATATGTCCACCCATGTATTTCCCGGTAGCACGCCAGCCTGTGATTTCACTACCACAATATAGTGGTGAGAGCAGGAAGTTCGCCCCTCCTCGTCCACTGAGCTTTTTGTTTGCGGAATCTTCGGTCACCATATTGGTGTTAATCAGATGATATGGCCCTGAAACGCCGGCCCTGAAATTACACATCTTATGCAGTGGTGTCCCGTTGGCCTCAGAAGCACTGGAAAAAGACGCATTTTTTTGATCTTTATCAGGCATAAACAATTCCATCAGGCGATCACGATAATAGCGGTGGATAGAGATATAATTGATATTCACCGTCACGGATAAAATTACGACTACGGCTATGGCAGGCCACTTCCACGCCCATATCTCTGTGTAATATTGTTCTACGCCCCAATAGGCCAGCAACAGAACACCGTATACCAGCAATGACAATGCCAGAGGCGCAATAATACCCAGGGATGCTTTGCTGGTTTTATTCTTAGCTTTCATGATCGACACAAGCGCCGAAACAAGTCCTGCCAATGTTATGCCTGATGCCGCCTCCGGAGCAGACATATATGTAGTCAGGAAATAGTAGGAAACCGGCAAACTGCCGACAACCAGAAGGCATGCGGTTATCTTCAGCAACCTGCCGGTGACTATTTCAAAGTATCGTCTGGTTTTATATGCAAATGTCCTGGTCACATGGAGACGTGAAACCAGGCCATACAATAAACTCAAAACAACAAACAGACCAAAAAAAACAGCCGCCAAATAAATGACTTTATTTGCAAGCAGTACATGAAGGTCACCCGGATATGGCAACAGGAATTCATAATGAACCAATATCGCAATAATAAGCACGAGTGGAATGATAAACGTCAACAGGCTCAATATCGCACCGCGAAGAATAACAGCCAGCAGTGATGCTCCGGTAATTCCGCCACCGGGTGTGAGATAATTGCTACCCTGTCGCAAATGACGAATCAGCGAGCGTGACTCTTCTATCCCGCTATCAGCAGCATTTTTACCGTGAATTTTTTTGAATGGGAAATTTTCTTCTGTATTAAACGATTCCCCGGAAAAGTTTTTCCCCTGTGAGAAAAGCCAGGTTAAAGATGAGCCAATATATCCACCTCCGGATACAGTGGATAAATAATGTATTTTGCTTAACCATCCATTTTCCGCCAATGCCTGTGTAACTCCCAGGCTGAATGTTGACGAGCGGATACCACCGCCGGAAAAGGCAAGTCCAACCAAATCCTTCTCCCTGTCAGGAGTTCTATGCTCCGGATCTTCCCCCAGGATATGATCCAGTTCATTTGCAAACAGTTTGTTGCCGAAATCTTTTCCTTCAACGTAAAATTTGTCTTTATTCAGTTTATCTGCAGACATCCCATCCCCCCATCACCGACTGGTGATGGTAACCATATAGCCCAAAATGCCCTGATTTGCAATACATGTAGAAAAAGCGGGAGGACTATGACCACCGTTTGCTTTATCCGCGCAGACTGGCTCCGAACCGTTTTTCCATGGCTGCGATGATCGATGCGGAAGCGGCATCAGAGTCTTCCTGAGTCAGCGTCCGCTTCGCATCCTGAAGGGTAAAGCGAATACCCAAACTGACTTTCCCTTCCGGCACACCCTTGCCTTCGTACAGATCAAAAACACGGGCATTGGTCAAAAACTTTCCGGCACTGCTCTTCACGGCATTCAGGATCGCATCGGAAGATGTGTGTTTATCAAACAGGAAAACCAGATCACGTTCCACGCCCGGAAATTCCGGCAGCGACGCGAATTTCGCTTTTTTGCCTGACGGTAATACATCCAGATTGATTTCAGCCACAAAGACCGGCATCTCCATATCGAAACGCCCTGCAATATCACCGTCAACCCGGCCAATACGGCCAACCTCGGTACGGCCCACCAGAATCTTGGCACTCTGACCCGCCTGCAAACCCTGAATCGCATCATCGGCAATAAAACGTCCCGTCAGATCGCGCAATGACAACCACGCTTCAACCGCACCTTTCAAATCGAAAAAATCAGCCTGTCGTGCCGGAGCATGCCATGCATCCGGTTGCGTCTGTCCGACCATCAGCCATGCCAGGGTATTGGTTTCATTGTGTTGTCCTGCATCCGCTCTGGCATAAATACGTCCCTGTTCCACCAGGGCCACGCCCGGCTGCTGCCGGTTCAGATTATATCTGGCGATATTCAGCAACCCCGGCCATGGAGAACGACGCATCACACTCATGGCATCGGAAATCGGATTTTCCAGCACGATATCCATGCCATCACCGGCAACAAACAATCGCTGTTCATCGGCGGAAACAAAGGCATAGGTCACCACCTGTAAAAAACCACCGCTGACAGCATCATGAACAGAGCGATCCTGTTTGACCGGTCGCGTTGTCGCCAGCGGTGGCAACACTGCCGGGATGGCATCAAAACCGATAATGCGCGCATATTCCTCGGACAAATCTTCGGGGATCGACACATCGTGGCGAAAGGATGGAACGGCCACATCCAGTTGATCGCCGGAACGCTTCACACCAAAACCCATGCGCACCAATACATCATCAGTGGATGGTGGAATATCCACCCCCAGCCGCGTGGAAATAGCTGAAACCGAACAATCCACCGTACGACCGGCATTGATCGCATCGGCATCACCGCACTGCCGTATATCTCCGGTCTTGCCGCCAAACAGCTCCACAATCATAGCTGTCGCACGCTGCATGGCGATCCCGACCATGGCCGGATCCACACCCCGCTCAAAACGCATCGATGCCTCGCTGACCATGGCGTAAATACGCCGGGTTTCACTCACACGGGCCGGACGGAAAAAGGCTGATTCAAGAACAATATTTGTCGTTATGCCGGTAACGCCTGTCGCCCCGGACCCCATAATGCCGGCCAGCGCAATTACACTGGCATCATCGCTGACCACCAGATCACCGGCATGAAGTTTCAATTCACGCCCATCCAGAGCCGCAAAATCTTCATTCTGCATGGCCGAACGGATCACAATACCACCCGTCAGCTGATCTGCATCAAATGCATGCATCGGCTGGCCGAGATCCAGCATGATATAATTCAGCACATCGACAATACCATTGACCGGGCGCATGCCCGCCATGATCAGACTGGCCTGCATCCAGTCCGGCGAATCAGTGACGCTGACTCCCTGAATACTTCTGGTCAGATACACCGGACAATCCGCATCGGCAGATACAGATACAGATACGTTCGGCGCAGCCACCGCATCATCAACTGCAAAATCCGCCATGCTGATTTCCACCAGCGGCAGCCCTGCATCCGCAGCCAGATCGCGGGCAATACCGCGCACATTCATACAATCCCCACGGTTCGGAGTGATGGAAAGATCGAATACCGCCTCTTCCAGCTCAAGGTATTCGCCGATTTCAGCACCAACCGGTGCATCTGCCGGTAAAATCAACAGGCCATCGGAATCCTCGGCCAGCCCGAGTTCCACCTCGGAGCAGCACATACCGCAACTAACTTCACCGCGGATTTTGCCTTTTTTAATCTTCAGCCCACCCGGCAAGGCAGTGCCAATGGTCGCCACCGGCACCTTGTCTCCCTCACCCATATTGGCTGCCCCGCAAACGATATCCAGCGGCTCGGCCTCGCCGATATTTACTTTCAACAAACTCAGCTTATCAGCATCGGGGTGGGCCGTTTTCGATTCGATCAAGCCGACTCGTACACCTTTCACCGCATCGCGCGGTGTTTCCACGCCTTCGACTTCATGGCCCAGACGTACCAGATCATCGGCAATTTGGTCTGGATTTGCAGCGAGCGCTACATGTTTTTTCAACCAGGAAAAAGGAATTTTCATTTTGCCACCCCCATCCTGCTCAGGAACCGGACATCGTTTTCAAAGAACAACCTCAAATCGGGAATTCCCTGTTTCAGCATCACCATACGCTCCACACCGAGACCAAAGGCAAACCCGGAGAATTCGCCGACATCTATACCGACGGATTTCAGTACATTCGGATGGATCATGCCGCTGCCCAATACCTCGATCCAGCCACTGCCTTTACAAATACGGCAACCCTTACCGGCACAGAACACGCAACCGATATCCACTTCGGCAGACGGCTCGGTGAACGGGAAATAGTGCGGACGCAAGCGAATCGCCACATCCTTCTCGAAATAGGCGGACAGAAAATGCTGCAACACGCCTTTGAGATGTGCCAACGACACATTATGATCGACCTTGAACACTTCAACCTGATGAAACATCGGAGAATGGGTAACATCGTAATCGCAACGATACACGCGCCCCGGTGCCACCACGGCCAGCGGAGGTTTACCTCCTCCGGTCAGAAACCGTTTCATAGCACGAATCTGTACCGGTGACGTATGGGTTCGCAGTAGCATCGGTTCAGTGCCATCTGAATTTTTCATGTCTTTAATGAAAAAAGTATCATGCATGGCACGGGCAGGATGTTCGGGAGGTATATTCAAGGCATCAAAGTTATGGAACTCATCTTCAATCTCCGGCCCTTCAGCGACAGCAAAGCCCATCTGCGAAAAAATCGCCGTGAGCTCATCCAAACCCTGTTGTACCGGATGTAAGGTACCTTTCGGCTTATCACGACCAGGCAGTGTTACATCCACTTTCTCGGCTTCAATTCGGGCAACCTTGGCTTTTACAGCCAGTTCGGTCTCAGTCTCTTCGAGTGCGGCAGCAAGTGCCTGCTTGGTCTGGTTGACGAATTTACCAATCACCGGGCGATCTTCAGGCGGCAGCTTGCCGACACCCTTGAGCACTTCGGTCAAAGCACCTTTCTTGCCCAGATAGTTTACACGCAACTGTTGCAGATCATTCAGACTCCCGGCCGCAGAAAATGCCGCCAGCGCATCCGCCTGCAATGATTCCAGCTGTCCTTTCAGCGAATCAATCTCGCTCATAACTGTTACCTCTTATCTCACCACAAAGGCACAAAAAGAAACAAAACATTAGTAGTAGGAATTCACTCGCCAGCAATCACTTCGTAATCCACTCAATGTTTTTGCCTTACTCTGCGTCCTCTGCGGTAAAAGCTTTTGACTTCCGACTTTCGTTTTTTCAAAAAAAATGACAGAGCTACAATAGCTCTGCCATTCCATTATTCAATATCCCGGACGAATCCGGAAAAGTGTTTACTGAATCTGTGCGCGAGCTGTTTCTGCCAGCGTCGCAAAACCTTCAGTATCACGAACTGCGATATCAGCCAGCACTTTACGGTCCAGTTCGATTCCGGCCAGCTTCAAACCGTGCATGAAACCTGAATAATTCAAACCGTTCTGCTTGGCTGCCGCATTGA
>CAZBEN010000023.1:0-17770 GCA_964490955.1 uncultured Zetaproteobacteria bacterium
AGGCTTTTTCTGCGGTGATTTTCTGGATTGTGTCACCAAGCCAGGCCTGATGATCCAGCCCGATCGGCGTGATGAGCGCTATGTCGGCGGGAACAGCGGTGGTGGCATCGAGTCGGGCACCCAGCCCGCATTCCAGAATTTCAATATCGATCTGTGCCTGCGCAAAGGTATTCAGTGCCAGTACGGTGGCCAGTTCAAACGGGGATGCTGCATATTCTTCTCCGCGTTCAAGAATGTCCATCAGCAGAGAGGCGAGCGTGTTATCGCTTGCCGGAGAACCATGGATTCTGATGCGTTCATTGAAATGCAGGATATGCGGGGAAGTATAAAAGCCGGTTGTGAATCCCGCCGCCCTGAAGGCACTTTCCAGGAAATAACCGGTCGAACCCTTGCCGTTGGTGCCGGCGATGCGGATTCGCAGTTTTGGCCGGTGGGCAGGAAAATGGGCCAGAACATTCCTCACCCGTTCCAGTCCGGGGCGATAATCCATATCCAGCAACGGATTATCCAGGCTGCGAATAAATGCTGTGAGCGTGTCTGATGAAGCGGTTTTTTTTATCATGAGCATTATAGGGCGTGTAAAGTATATCCTGAATTTAGAAGCCTGCTCAAGTGATGATAACGAACAGTCGGGAATCAAAATAGCATGACTTTAACATTATGTCACGAAAGTTGATGGTCATTTATCTGAAATTCCAAAGGCGCAGTGGGAACCAGTGGCTAAACCTTTACAATATGAAGATGAAACAGTTCATCGCCATGAGCCTGTCGGACTTATGAAAAACCTGCTACACGGCAGGGATAATGGCCAAAAATCATCCTTTGCTCCGCCATTATATCCGGCCGGGCATCCGATTGCCCTGATGCATGTCATCGATTGACTTTAACATGAAACAAACAACGCGGTTTGCATGGAACTTTTACACGCCATGTTACTGTTTCATCGTATGGGGTGGAAAAGAGAGCCATGCGCGTTAGGAAGATCGCTGTAAGGATGGTATAATTATTCATATGGATATGTCGCTTTATTCATGGATGCCCACCATTGCCGCGCTCGGCATTGGTTTGCTGATCGGAATGGAACGCGAATACCGACAACGCAAGCAGGACGATAATACACGCCCCACAGAGCCGGCCGGCATCCGAACCTTTGCACTGGTGGCTCTGATTGGCAATTTGCTGACCTGGCTTCCTGACGCCATCAGGCCGTGGTTCCTGCTGCTGGGATTTGCTGCCATTGTTATCTTGGCCATTCTTGCCTATACCTTCAGCAACCGAACCAGAAAGGCCGATATCGGCATCACATCGGAAACCGTCCTGCTGATTACCTATGTTCTGGGCATCCTGACCGGAATCGGCTACGTATTACCCGCCACCATCATCGCCATCCTCATTTTCGCTTTGCTATCCTACAAAAAACTTCTGCACCGATTTTCCCATTCCCTTTCCCCTGTCGATCTGCGGCAGGCCCTGCAATTCCTGATCGTCAGCCTCGTCATTTTTCCGATCCTGCCGGATCAGGGGCTTGGCCCCTTTCAGGCCTTAAACCCCAGGCATGTATGGCTGATGGTGGTGCTGATTTCAGGGATTGGATTTGCTGCTTATGTCGCCATCAAGATATTCGGGCAACGCATTGGACTAGGCCTGACCGGCCTGATGGGCGGTTTTATTTCGAGCACAGCGGTAACGCTCAGCATGTCACGACTTGCGCACAAAAATTCGGCTACCCGGGACAGTTGTGCCCTGGCCATCCTGCTGGCCTGCGGCGTCATGTTTCCGCGCATATGGTTTTTTACGCTCATGTTCAAACCGGAGGTGGCACTGCAACTGGCTATCCCCGTCCTGGTCATTGTGCTCTATACCCTCTTGCTGGGCTGGATGCTCTGGCAAAAAACCGCCCGTGCCGATCAGCACGGGCATTTTGACCCTGAATTCAATCCCCTGTCGCTCCTGATGGCGCTTGGCGTGGCTGCTTTTTTTGCACTGATTATGCTACTGGTACATGCCGCCAGACACTATTTCGGCGATTCGGGTATTCTGATGCTCGGAGCAATCTCAGGCCTGACCGATGTCGATGCTATCACGCTGACACTATTGCAAATGCCTGCCGAAGCAGTGAGTCAGCATATCATTACCACCGCCATTCTGATTGCTGCTGCATCCAACACGCTGGTCAAACTGGGTATGGGCATGATCTTCGCCCCTACAGCCATGCGCAGCCGGTTGCTGATCGGCCTGCTGCCCATGATCGCCATCAGCCTGAGTGGCATCTGGCTTGTCTGAACACAAAACGCTACTTCGTCAGCAGAAAGGGGGCTTATTTACGCATTGATGCTGAATAGGTTCACCTATGGCTAGGTCGTTAGGGATTGCATACGAAGGCGCAATTTATCATGTGACCTCACGAGGTAACGCAGGTGATTATTTACTTGTCTGATGATGATCGGGAGCTGTTTCTTGACGTACCGGGGACGTGTTTCAGGATAGGTTCAAGTCGATTGGCGTGGATAAAGAAGCCTATCGGGAACAATGTATACAATGCAGGAGATTGCGGCCTTTGCTCGATTGCACTACTCAACGGTGAGTCGAATAATCAAAGGCGCCGATGAAAATGCGCAAAACGATCCCATGTCCATGCAGAGCTATGAGTGATCAATCGGCGGGAATAATTCAGGTTAAGAATCCCTGATGGCCATGTTACATTGCGGGCATGGCGAAGAAGGTTACGGAAAGCACCCATACCCCCATGATGCAACAGTATCTTAAGATTAAGTCCGAATATTCGGACTGTTTGCTGTTTTACCGTATGGGCGATTTTTACGAGATGTTTTTTGAGGATGCTGTGGAGGCATCCAAAATTCTGGGTATTACATTGACCAAGCGAGGAAAATCCAACGGAGAAGATATCCCGATGGCTGGTGTGCCCTGGCATCAGGCCGAGGGTTATCTGGCCAGGCTGGTGACGGCGGGAAAACGTGTGGCTGTTTGCGATCAGATGGAACCACCGGATGGTTCAAAAGGGCCCGTTCGGCGTGAAGTCGTGCGGGTGGTTACGGCAGGCACAATTACCGAATCGGAGTTGCTCGATCAGGCTTGTTCGGCACCGCTGGTAGCATGTTTCAGGAAGGGTGAATTCTGGGGCCTAGCCTCGGTCGATCTATCCTGTGGTCACTGGCGATTGCTGGAGGGGCATGGCGAAGCGAAGCTGGAAGAACAACTGGCTATACTGGCACCGGCGGAATTGTTATTGATGGGGTCAGAAACACCCCTGGCGAATGTGCCGACAAATCGCCCCGGAGATTGGAGTTTTTCGGCTGCAGTGGCGCGTGAACAGCTGGGACAGCATTTCGGGGTTTCAGATTGGCTTTCTCTGAATTTGGATGGACACGAGCAGGCTGCTGCTGCGGTTGGTGCAGTGCTTGCTTATCTTGGACAAACCCAGAAGTGCACCCTGGAGCATTTGTCGTTACCGGTATTTATTGATCAGGCTGAGAGTATGCGTATCGATGCGCGTTCACGCCGGAACCTGGAGTTGTACAGTTCACTGGCGGGGGATCCCAAGGCCGGCATGATTCATGTGCTGGATGAAACCTGTACGCCAATGGGCGCACGACTGCTGCGTGACTGGATTGACCGTCCATTGACTGATCTGGACGTGTTAAACGAACGGCAAAATGCGGTACAGAGTCTGGTGGATGATGTAGATACGCTGGAAGCTTTGCATGCCCATCTTTCCGGTGTGCGCGATATGGAGCGTATACTTACCCGCATTGTGCTTGGTCGGGCAGCACCGCGCGATTTTCGGGGCTTAACCGATGCGCTGTTGGCTTTGCCTGAATTGCGACAGCAGTTAGGGGGTCGAAGCGGCCTGTTTGCCGGAATGATTGCAGCCCTGCATGGACTGGAGTCACTGGCCGGTGAAATGGCAGATGCTCTGGTTGATATGCCGCCGCAGGCCTTCCGTGATGGTGGAGTCATTCGGGAGGGTTTCGATACTGAACTGGATCGTTTGCGCGGCTTGGCAGAAGATGCCGGCGACTGGTTGCGCGCTTATGAACAACGTGAACGTGAACGTACCGGGCTGGCTAATTTGCGCGTTAAATACAACAAGGTGTTCGGCTATTTTATCGAGATTTCCAAAGTTCAGGCCAAAGAAGCCCCGGTCGATTATGTGCGTAAACAGACGTTGGTAAATGCCGAGCGTTTTATTACCGACGAGTTGCACAGTTTTGAATCCGAGATTCTGGGGGCGCGTGATGCTGCAATGCAGCAAGAAGATACGCTGGTTGAATCACTCAGGCAGAAGATTTCGGGGCAGGCAACGGCTATTCAGAAGGCTGCAAGAGCGGTGGCCGGGCTGGATGTTATAGCCTGTTTCGCATCGTTGGCGTTGAAGTACCACTATATACGCCCTGAAGTGCATAGCGGGCGTACCCTGAAGTTGGTCGCTGGCAGGCATCCGGTCGTGGAGCGGCACCTGCCGGCTAATGAACCGTTTGTGGCCAATGATACGCATATGGATTTGAAATCTCGCCGTTTTATGTTGTTGACCGGGCCGAATATGGGCGGAAAATCGACTTATATGCGACAGGTCGCATGGATTGTCTGGCTGGCACATACCGGTTGCTTTGTGCCGGTGGAAGACGCACGTATTCCGTTGACCAGACGTATTTTTACCCGTGTGGGTGCCGGTGATGAACTGGCCAGTGGTCGTTCTACATTTATGGTCGAGATGATGGAAACGGCGACGATTCTTAATCAGATGGAATCCCGTTCGCTGGTCATTATCGACGAGATTGGCCGGGGTACAAGCACCTGGGATGGTCTTGCCATTGCATGGTCTGTGGCAGAGCACCTGATTGCAGCAAATGATGTGTTGACGTTGTTTGCTACGCATTATCATGAACTCACGGAGCTGCCGGATGAAAATACCACTGCCTTTAATGCCTCTGTGACCGTTCGGGAATGGAATGGTTCGGTTATTTTTATGCATCAGGTGGTGGAGGATGCAGCGGATCAGTCCTATGGTATTGCGGTAGCGCAATTGGCCGGGTTACCGCGCCAGGTTATCAAGCGCGCGCGCGAGCATCTGTTTCGTCTGGAACACGGCTCCGAGTTGGCAGCGGAAACAGGCAAATCACAACTGGGGCTGTTTGCAGTGGCGGAAAAAAGGCGGCAGGAAGAGGAATTGGAGCGTTTGCGACAACTGCATGATAAACTGGCGGGGACTGATGTGGATGCTATGCGCCCGCTGGATGCACTTACATTTCTTGATACATTAAAAAAAGAGGTTGATGACATATGAAAAGAATCAGTTTGACGTTATGGGTTGCGACTATTGCCATGTCCGGCTGTAGCCCCTGGGTGGAGCCGACAAATGATGCTTTGAATGTACGGGTGGCATATCTCAGCCAGATAGATGGCTGCAAGAAGTTGGGTCGCACGACGGTATCTGTGTTGGACAAGGTGGCTTTCATTTCCCGTTCAGAGGAGAAGATGAGTGAGGAGCTGGAAACACTGGGGCGCAATTCAGCGGCGGAAATGAAAGGGGATACAATCGTTGCCATGAGTAAAATTGTTGATGGTGAACAAGTATTTGATGTCTATCGCTGCAAATAGCCATGGCTGAAAAAGAGGTGATGTCATCGGTGTTTGATGCGGTTGCCGAAGCCTTCGATGCTGGCGATAGTGGCGCTGAATTAAGCATGCTGATGTGCCGCAATGTCGATGTTCTATTAATTGAGTTATGGCAGAACAAAGCGCCAACGGCGTCGGCATGCGTGGATCTGGTGGCTGTGGGTGGTTATGGGCGAAGAGAGTTGGCGCCTTGTTCGGATTGGGATTTATGGTTTCTTGTGCCTGAGACGTGTCCTCCGGAAGTCGAGGCGGAGATGCAGGCATTTCTGCTCTCTTTGTGGGATATGGGTGCCAAGATTGGCCATGCTGTGCGCACGGTCAGAGATACGCTGCTGCATGTCCATGAGGACTGGTCATCAGCGACGGCGGCAATGGAATCGAGGTTGCTGGTAGGCAAGGGCGATCACTATGTCCAATTACAGGATAAACTCGGGCTGTTTTTCAGGAAACAGCGCAAGGCGTTCATAGAAGCCAAGCTGGCCGAATTGGAAGGCCGTTATGAGCGTACCGGCGGTACCGCATTTCTGATGGAGCCGGATATCAAGGAAAGCAAGGGTGGTTTGCGCGATGTGCAGACGGTGTTCTGGCTGGCCAAGGCGTGGTACGGCTGTGAAGATGTTGCAGGCTTGGTCGATAAAGGGGCTATTTCCAGCCGGGAAAGGGATCACCTTCTTAGTGCCCAGGATTTCCTCTGGCGTTGTCGGGCCGGCCTGCATCTGGAAGTGAAGCGCGCATCCGATCGTCTTGGTTTTGAGCAACAGGTGGTACTGGCGGAGCGCATGCACTACGAGTCAGCGAATCATCTTCCGGCTGTTGACGCATTCATGAAAGACTATTTTCGGCATGTGGGCCGGATATCGCGGATTACCGGCTTGATGCGCATGCATTTCAAAGAGCAGCTGAACCCGCAGCGATTTACATTCAAACGCAATATCGGGGATGGTTTTACGCTTGAGGGGCAACTGGTCGGGATTGCTCATGAAGATGTGTTTAAAGATGAACCGTTACGGTTACTGCGTATTTTCCATATTTCACAGCAGGATCGAAGAATGCTTTCCAGTCAGACCCTGCGCCAGATTCGTGCTGATGTGCTGTTGATTGATGATGACTTTCGCAACAATCCCGAGGCGCACAGGTTGTTTCTGCAAATTCTGCGCAGCAACCGGAATGTTCACTGGGCCTTGCGCGGTATGAATATTACCGGAGTGCTGGGGCGCTTTATTCCTGAATTTCGCGATGTGGTGGGGCTTGGTCAGTTCAATCGCTATCATGCCTATACAGTGGATGAGCATACCCTGCGGGCAATCGGCGAAGCCAGAAACTTCTGGCATCAGGAGCGTGATATGCGCCTGCCACTGGCACATGAGGTATGTCATAGAATCAAGCGGCCCGAGTTGTTATATCTGGCACTGCTTTTTCATGATATTGCCAAGGGTATAGAGGGAGACCACTCGAAGAACGGGGCCGTGATTGCGCGCAATTTCTGTCAGCGTATCGGCCTGAATCGTGATGCAACAGAGCTCATTGAGTGGCTGGTGCGCGAGCATTTGCTGATGGCAGTCAAAAGTCAGCGTTTTGATTTGTCCGATCCGGAAGTGATCAGCGCATTTGCCCGGCGTGTTGGTGATCTCGAGCGATTACAATACCTGTTGTTGCTGACGGTGGCGGATATTGCGGCTGTCGGACCGAATGTCTGGAATGACTGGAAGGGCACATTGTTGCGCGAGATTTACCATGCAACCGCCCAGTGTCTGCAGGGAGATCAGGCTGGTGGTGAGGCTGGCGAACAGCGTTATCGCACACGATTGGAGACCGTGCTGGAAAAGGCCAACGGGGATCAGGTATCGTTACAGGCGGCGGTTTCGCTGTTGTCGGTGCCATGTGTGATGCATTTTGCGCCAAGACAGTTGCGGGTGATTACCGAATTGCTCGCTGATCATCCGGACGATGCCGTTCAGCTGTGGGTGGACAGTGAGCGATCCGAAACGCTGGTTTTTGTGGTTGCTCATGAGCGTGAGGGATTGTTTGCTGCGCTGGCTGCAACACTGACTTCCGGGCATGCCAGTATCGTGGCGGCACAGGCTTATAAGCTGAATGATGGCCGGGTGCTGGATGTATTCCATTTGCAGGCTTCAGATGGCTCCCCCTTCGATGTCGAATCCGACCTGGAGCGGCTGGAGACTCGCATCAACGGGTTGTTGCAGCAGGATGAGATTGAAAAGGTGAGAGTAGATAACAATTTCAAGGTCAGCGTCTTGATGCAACGCGTGCCGGTACGGGTGCGTGAATTGCCCAAGGCCTCGTTTCGGGAGACAGTCATTGAGGTGTCCGCTGCCGACCAACCCAGGTTATTGGCCAGATTGGCTGAGGTGATTAGTGCGCAGGGTTATATTTTACACGGGGCATCCGTCTCAACATTTGGTGAGCGGGCTGTCGATGTGTTCTTCATCACCGGTAAGCAATCGAACCAGTTATCGACGGAGCAGGTAACAGCCCTGTGCGAAAAGTTGGCTGATGTGGCGACGTTACCGGAACAGGAAGCATAAGAGTGACATCAATGAATTTACTTGAACGTATTTTTGAGCGCCGAAAAGAGAAGAAAAACGGTTTTGTGCTGGCCCTGGGTGGCGGTGGTGGCCGTGGTCTGGCACATCTGGGTGTGCTGGATGTTCTGGAGCAGCATAAGCTTAAGCCGGATGCGATTGTTGGTAGCAGTATCGGGGCATTGTTCGGAGCCATGTATGCGGTGAATCCGGATGCCAGGGCGGTGATTCAGCATGCCAGTGAAATTCTTCAATCGGAAACCTTCTCCAAGCTGGACCTCCCTGCACTTGACGGGGCTGATTTGCAGGATCAAGGATGGTTGTCGAAGCTGAGTGCCGCTGCCAAACAGACGTTGCTGTATACCAGAGCTGCAACCGAGCTGGCTGTAGCCGATACCGATGCGCTGGTGGATATTGCTTTCGCATTTTGTGGCGGTGAATCCTTCAGGGATGCCAAAATTCCGTTGTATGTGACCGCAGTACAGTTTCCCAGCGGTGAATGCCATCTGTTTTCGGCTGATTCAGATGTAAAGTTACCATGTGCGATTGCTGCCAGTATGGCGATCCCGGGTGTATTCGATCCTGTTAAAATCGACGGGAAAAAATTTGTGGATGGCGGGGTGGCATCAGATTTGCCGGCCAGAGAGGCGCAAATGGTCACTACTTCCGATCAGCTGGTTTTGGCCGTGAATGTGGGATCCCGACCGGGGGAAGAAAATGAACCGACTAATGTTTATGGGATGCTGGATTGGGCAACTCAGGTCAAATCATTATATTTGCGAAGATATAACAAAACATTTGCAGATGTACTGATCGAGCCGCTGGTTGGTTTTACGCAATGGCATGACTTTTCCAATCCGGAGCAGGAAATTGAAAAGGGCAGGCAGGCGGCACTTGAAAAAATGCCGGAGTTGATTGACAAGCTAAACGGGTGAGTTGTAGCAAAAACGTTTTGTGCCAGCGTGTGCAATGGAAAGAATATCTGCATACTTTGCGGTCCAAAATGTATAGTTGTTTGGACTTAAAGATACACTGATTTATTGGCCCCTGCCAAAAATCAGCACGCAAAGAGAAAAGTATTATTTTCCCTTTGCTTATAAAACCGATGGTGTACGCCATCGGTTTGCAGGCCACTCATGGCCTGCGCAGAAGCGCTGAATAAATCAGCACTTCCTTAAGAGAAAGTTGTAGGGAGATGGGCATGGAGCAAATGGACCGAGCTGTTATTTTAGCGGCGGGCATGGGGACAAGGTTGAAATGGATGACCAGCCAGCGCCCTAAAGCATTGGTTCGGGTGGCGGGTGAGCCGGCGATTGTGCATGTGATTCGACGGCTGGTGGCACATGGTGTGCGTGAGATTGCCGTGAATGCCTTTCACCATGCCGATCAACTGGCAGATTATCTGGGTGACGGGTCGAGGTTCGGTTGCCATATCTGCATCAGTTATGAAGAAATATTGCTGGATTCAGGTGGCGGTGTGAAGAAAGCCCTGTCAATGTTGCCGGGGAGTGGTCCTGTTGTGGTTCACAATTGTGATGTGCTGGCTGATATTGATATATCCCGTCTGGCACTTATGGCACATGCAGGTGGTTGCAGCATTGCGCTGGTGGAGAATCCGAAACATCATCTGAAAGGTGATTTTATCCTGCATGGCGATGACGTATCGATGAGTGGTTATGACCGGTTTACCTTTGCCGGTGTCTCGGTCTGGGATGAATCGGTGTTTGGGCATTATGAAACGGACGAAGTATTTTCACTGGCCCGTTCCATTCGCGAAATGATTGCCAAAGGCGCATGTAAAGGCCTTGTGCACCATGGCAACTGGTTTGATATCGGCAGGCCCTGTGATTTGATAAAAGCCAATCGTTTGCTGGGGCATTAAGGTCAGTGCATATCTGGGTGGATGCAGATGCCTGTCCCAAAGTCATTAAGGATATTCTGTTCCGCGCTGCCGACCGTGTCTGTATCGCCTTGACGCTGGTGGCTAACTCAAGGCTCCAATACCCCAAGTCCGAATATATCAATGCCGTTAGAGTAGCTGCGGGTCCGGATGTGGCCGATGCCTATATCGTCGACCATGCCGAGCCGGGCGATCTGGCCATAACCGCCGATATTCCACTTGCTGCAGGCATGATCGAAAAAGGCGGCTTTGCCCTGAATCCACGCGGTGAAATGTATACCTCCGATAATATTCGCGGAGCGCTGAGTATGCGCAACTTTATGGATGATCTGCGTGGGGAGGGGGTGGTGACAGGTGGGCCGGCAGCATTCAGTAACACAGACCGGCAATGCTTTGCCAATCAGCTGGACCGTTTTCTGGCCAGGCAGCTGAAGGCGGATGCATGATTTTGCACCCGCAACTGAAGCAGGACTGTTTTGTGATCGGTAGCTTTCCCTTGTCCGTTCTGTTGCTGCTTAATGACAGCCGGTATCCATGGTTCATTCTGGTGCCGCAGCGCCCGGATATTCACGAAATCCACCAGTTACCAGAAGCGGATCAGCAGCAACTGATGCGCGAATCCTCTTTGCTGGCCGGGTGTATCGAAACAGAATTCAAGGCTGATAAAATCAATGTTGCAGCTCTTGGGAATGTTGTTCCCCAGCTGCATATTCATCATATTGTACGATACAGAAGCGACCCAGCCTGGCCGGCACCGGTGTGGGGGAAGCTGCCAGCCCTTGCCTACAGCAAGTATGATTCGGACACTTTATGCATGCGCATGCGAACGCTGCTTTGCGACAGTGGGTTGATTGGTATTGATTGATTTACTGCACAATCACCGGAATATCAATTTTTCGACTGTTTAAGATGCTGATTTTTCGGGCTACTTCACCAGCCAGCGCATGATAAACTTTGGCCTGTTCTGAATCCGGTGCGGCTGCCACAATCGGTGTGCCTTCATCGGATTTTTCGCGAATAGACATATCCAGCGGGATATGAGCCAGTACGCTGGTATTATATTCCTGGCTGAGTCGGTCGGCCCCGCCCTCGGAGAAAATCGGGCTGGATTCACCACAGTGCGGACAGATGAACTGGCTCATGTTTTCGGCAACTCCGAGCGTGGTCACACCTGCCTTTTTGAACATTTCGATACCCTTGCGACAATCCAGCAGAGCAATATCCTGTGGTGTCGTAACCATCACCGCACCTGTCACGGGCACTTTCTGGGTCAGTGTCAGCTGTACATCGCCGGTTCCCGGCGGCATGTCGACAAACAGATAATCCAGTTCGCCCCACAGCACATCGGTGAGTAACTGGCTTAAAGCACCGGAAACCATCGGGCCGCGCCAGATCATGGCCTGATTCTCCTCTACCAGATAACCGATTGATATGGTTTTCACGCCGTAATTTTCCAGAGGGTAGAAGGTCTTTTTGTCATAATCAATTTCAGGCTTGTAGCCCGCCAGGCCCATCATGCGCGGAATGGAAGGGCCGTAGATGTCAGCATCCAGTAATCCGACGCGGGCACCGGTTTGAGCCATAGCCACGGCAAGATTCACGGCTGTGGTGGATTTCCCCACTCCTCCCTTGCCCGATGCCACAGCAATAATATTGGCGACGCCGGTAATCGCTTCCTTACTCCGGCCGGGAGTCATTTTGGAACTCATGGTGATGTTGACTTCGTTAGCGCCAGGCAGGGCGGATACGGCTTCATCCGCCTGTCTGCGAAATTCTTCTTTGATCGGGCAGGCCGGTGTTGTCAATTCGATGGTGAAGGCAACGACACCGGCATTGATGGTGATCTTTTTTACAAAACCGAGGGTGACGATGTCCTTATTGAAATCGGGGTCAATAATACTGGAAAGTGCTTTGAGAATATCGGCTTCAGCAAGCATGGTAACCTCCATCACGGACGGCATCGTCGTAATCCCGAGTAAAACTGTCAAGTTATATGGTTTCAGCAAGATGTAAATAGAAACGCCCCGGCTAAACTGAATCAACCGGGGCGCCGCTGCACCTGGATAGGGAGGGAAAGGTGCAGCTCGAGAAGGAAATAGGTTACGCTAAAAGCATAGCTTGCTTATGGGGACTTGGCAATTGATTACATGCTGGATGATGTGAATAAGGCTTGCGTTTTGTGAATGGGACATGATAATTCGCCGTCACATATTAAATCCGGCTTATCCAGAGCGGTGGAGGGTGCAGGCCCATTGATACCGCGGCAACCGGCCAAGGATGTTCTGTTTGTTTGAATGGACAGAACAGAATCCGAGGAGAATGGTGCCAATGCCTGCCTGAGAGGGAAACCTTGAGGGAGCGATGATGCGGGTTGTTCGTCTGATGCACATACGTGTACTCTCTTGATACAACCTTCGCTTTATCGCGGAGGTTTTTTGTTTCTGGACTGGCTGATATTGGAGATAAGGTACATGAACATTGTTCGTGCATTGAAATGCAGAGAATGTGGTCAGGAATACGACATACAGCCCACTCACGTTTGCGAGTTCTGTTTCGGGCCTCTGGAAGTGGTCTATGACTATGAGAAGCTGGAAGGTTACTTTACCCGAGAGTTGATTGAATCACGCCCGCAGACGATGTGGCGCTATAAAGAACTGTTGCCGATCAATGCTGAGCCAACGGTTGGGGCGCAGAATGGTTTTACGCCGCTGGTGCGTGCAAAAAATCTGGAAAAAGTACTGGGCGTTTCTGAGCTGTATATCAAGAACGATTCAGTCTGTTATCCAACACTGTCGTTCAAAGATCGCGTGGTTTCTGTCGCACTGTCCAAGGCTGTTGAATTCGGGTTCAAGACCGTAGCTTGTGCCTCGACCGGCAATCTGGCTGGCTCTGTGGCAGCCAATGCGGCCGCTGCCGGATTGGAATCCTATGTGTTTATTCCGCATGATCTGGAACAGGGGAAGGTGTTGGGGGCCGGTATTTTCGGCACCAATATCATCGGTATCAAGGGTAAATATGATGATGTGAACCGTCTATGTTCGGAAGTGGCAGGCAAGTACGGCTGGGCTTTTGTGAATGTGAATGTGCGGCCATTTTATGCCGAAGGTTCCAAATCGCTGGCTTATGAGATGATGGAACAGTTGGAGTGGCAGGCACCGAAGCATGTGGTGGTGCCGATGGCATCCGGTTCGCTGTGCACCAAGGTGGATAAGGCGATTAAGGAATTCATAAAGCTGGGTCTGATCGAAGATAACGGGACTGCCGTATATGGTGCGCAGGCAACTGGTTGCTCGCCGATTTCCAGATCGGTGAAAGATGGCACGGATATGATTCATCCGGTGCATGCCGATACGGTGGCCAAATCGCTGGCTATCGGGAACCCGGCCGACGGTTATTATGCTAATCGTGTCATCAAGGAGTCCGGCGGCTGGGCCGAGGATATTTCAGATGAGGAAGTGATCGCAGCGATGAAACTTCTGGCTGAAACCGAAGGTATCTTTGCCGAGACTGCCGGTGGTGTCACACTGGGCTGTGCGAAAAAGTTGATCGAGTCGGGTCGCTTGCCACGTGATGAGTCGATTGTGTTGTGTATTACCGGCAACGGCTTGAAAACCCAGGAGGCAGTGGTGGATGTGATTACCAAACCGCGCATTATCAATGCGAGTTTGAAAGAATTCGATGCCTTGGCAGAAACCGATGGGTTTGACGCTGCTGCATAATTGTTTTTTTACGATGTACCATACTGATGAAAGGAGAAAGAAATGAGTGTATCTGTACGTATTCCAACCCCGCTGCGTAAATTGACCGGCGGTGCTGATGAAGTATCTGTTGAAGGTGCGAGTGTTGGCGAAATAATTGAAAACCTGGAAGCTGCACATCCGGGTCTGAAAGAACGCTTGTGTGATGACAATGGAGAAATCCGTCGTTTTGTAAATGTCTACGTAAATGATGAGGATGTACGTTTTATGGGTGGTCGCGCCACCGAGCTGAAAGACGGTGATGAAGTGTCCATCGTTCCGGCTATTGCTGGCGGCTGCTAGTGCAATTGCGCGTTTATCTGACATTTGACGATTCAACGGTCCGGGAACCATTGATCTGGAAGCTGGGCAAAAAATTCGATGTCATCACAAATATTCGCACAGCCGAAGTGAAAGATCATATGGGTCTGGTTGGCCTGGAAATCGATGGTGACGACGATGTGATTGAAGCTGCAACGCAGTGGCTGATCAAACAGGGCGTGAAGGTTGCTCCGATAGAACAGGATGTCATCGAAGGCTGATTGAATGCCGGGAATGCGGTTTTTTCCTGGCTCACACACAGGCGCTTCGGTGATACGATACTTAGGTTACGAATATTTAGTGATGTGAAAAGGAGTGGGTTATGGCGATATATAATAATGCAGCAGAAACGGTTGGGAACACGCCTCTGATCCGGCTGAACAGAATCGGAGCGGACCTGGATGCTGAAATCATTGCCAAGTGCGAGTTTTATAATCCGCTGAATTCGGTGAAAGATCGTATCGGCAAGGCAATGATTGAAGCAGCAGAAGCTGATGGCAGCCTGAAAGAAGGAGGTGTGATTGTCGAGCCGACTTCCGGTAATACGGGTATTGCCCTAGCTTTTGTAGCGCGTGCCAAAGGTTATCGCTGTATCCTGACCATGCCTGAGTCGATGAGTCTGGAACGCCGGAAACTGTTGAAATTGCTCGGTGCCGAATTGGTGCTTACCCCTGCTGAAAAAGGTATGAAAGGTGCCATTGCCAAGGCGACCGATATTGTCTCTGAAACCGATGGGGCATTTATGCCACAACAGTTCGAAAATCCGGCTAACCCGGAGATTCACCGTCAAACAACAGCACAGGAAATTTGGAGTGATTGCGATGGTAAGGTGGACGCTATCGTGGCCGGCGTAGGAACTGGCGGTACAATCACCGGTGTTGCCGAAGTGATCAAGCAGCGTAATCCGGGTTTCAAGGCGTTTGCTGTGGAGCCAGCCGATTCACCGGTTATTTCAGGTGAAGCACCCGGCCCGCACAAAATTCAGGGTATTGGTGCCGGCTTTATTCCGAAGAACCTGAACATCGATATTATTGATGGTGCGGTCAAAGTGACCAATGACGAAGCATTCGAGATGGCGCGCCGTCTGTCTGATGAAGAGGGTATTCCCGGTGGTATTTCCTCCGGCGCAGCTGTTTCGGCAGCGCTCAAGGTAGCGGCTAGCCCAGATATGACGGGAAAACGTATCGTGGTGATTCTTCCATCGATGGCCGAGCGCTATATGTCCACCGACCTGTTCAAAGGCATCGAGGTTTGATTTTGTAAGCACAAAGGTGCAAAGCACAAGGTAATCCTTTCTCTTGATTTGGTTCTCTTTGTGTCTTTGAGTCTTCGTGGTAAAAAATGAGGTTATAAAATTTTCATGATTGATTTTACGGAAGAACAAATCGAGCGCTACTCACGACATATTATTTTGCCGGAAGTGGGCGCGGACGGGCAATCGAAGTTGCTGGAGTCGAGGGTATTCATGATCGGTGCCGGCGGGCTGGGTTCACCGGTGGCCTATTATCTGGCTGCAGCAGGTGTCGGCACGATCGGCATCGCTGATGCCGATGTGGTGGATTCATCCAACTTGCAGCGCCAGATCATCCATAATCAGGATCGGGTCGGCATGCCCAAGGTGGAAAGTGCGCGTGAAACCATGCAGGCGCTGAATCCGGATGTGAAGGTGAACACCTATAACTACTTTATTACCGAAGAGAACGTGCGTGAAATTATCCGTGACTATGACCTAATTATTGACGGCTGCGATAATTTTCCGACCCGTTTTCTGGTCAATGATGCCTGTTATATGGAGAAGAAACCGTTGATATCCGGCGCCATGTTCCGTTTTGAAGGACAGGTCGCGACCTTCAAGCCGCATCAGCAGAAGGGAGCGCCATGTTATCGCTGTCTGTATCCCGAGCCGCCACCGGCAGGCTTGGTTCCGTCCTGTTCCGAAGCGGGTATTCTGGGTGCTTTGGCCGGTGCAGTGGGTACAATTCAGGCTGTGGAAGCGGTCAAGGAATTGCTAGGTATAGGCGATTCTCTTGCCGGTAAATTAATGGTGTTTGATGCGCTGCGGATGGAGTGGAAAAAGCTGAAACTACACAAGGATCCGGCCTGTCCATTGTGCGGTGATGATCCGACAATTACCGATTTAGTAACCTACGAGCAAGCCTGCGAACTAAAGTTCGGCGAGTCGTAGGCGCTCAAATCATATCTGCTTCTCCCGAGAACGGCGTCAAAAACACTCACTTACAGGAGTAAGCTAGGTGTGTTGTACTGCTGTAACTAATAAAGGTTTAACTACTGAGTATTTGGTGGTGATAGAGAAAACAACAACAGGTTTTCCTCTGTGGTGAAAAAAGAGGTTAAAATGACAGAATTTGATTTTGCACATACATCCGATGTGGATGAATTTGAGGCCGGATATCAGGCATTCAAAGCCGGTACCATGAGCGAAGAGCGGTTTACGCCGTTTCGTTTGCAGATGGGTGTCTATGGCCAGCGTCAGGAAGGCGTGCAGATGGTGCGTGTCAAATTGCCGGGCGGCAATATCACGCCGGATCAACTGGATGTGATCGGCGATTGTGTGGCCGATTATGCTGGTGTGCTGCCGACTGATGGCACGTTGAGCGAAGCGCCCGAAAAGCTTGCGCATGTCACGACACGCCAGGATATTCAGGCCAATTTTGTCGGGCTGGAAAATGTAACGACATTTCTGCGCCGATTGGATGCGGCAGGTCTGACCACGCGTGAGGCCTGCGGCAATACCGTGCGCAATGTATCCTCCTGTTTTCTGTCCGGCTCTTGTCCTGCCGAACATGCCGATGTGAGCGTGCATGCACGCCGCTTTGCCGAATATTTCCTGCGCCATCCGCTGGCCCAGCAGTTTCCGCGCAAGTTTAAGGTGAATTTTTCCGGCTGCGCCACCGATTGCGGCCTGGGCGGTATGCACGATATTGGTTTTATCGCCACTGAAAAGGATGGCGTCAACGGTTTCCAGGTGTGGGCTGCCGGCGGTTTGTCTTCCCAGCCGATGGGCGCGTTGTTGCTGGAAGAATTCGTGCCGGAGTCCGATATTCTGCTGGTCGGCGAAGCGCTGATGCGCATGCATTTCAAATACTCTGATCGCAAACGCCGTGCCCGTGCGCGCCTGAAATATGTGGCGCAGAAGCTGGGTGCGGAAGGTTTTATCGAGGAATACAAAAAACAGCGGGCAGTGATTGTATCTACCCATGCCGATGATAGCGGTTGTGAAGACGCCAACTGGCGCGTGCCGACCGGCGCACTGCCGCGTTCTGAATCCGGCGTGGTGGATCAGCATAATGGTCAGAAAGCAATTCTACTGAATCTGTTCCGGGGCGATTTGAAGCCGGCGCAGTGCCATGCCGTGGCCGATGCCGCGCGCGCTGCAGGCGTCGAAACGCTGCGTGTAACCACAGAGCAGGGCGTTGTGATTACCAATGTCGATGCGGATAAGGTGGATGCAGCGCTAAAAGTATTGAATGACGCGGGTCTGCATACTGAATATGCCCGTGCGATTGCTGATGTCGTAGCTTGTCCGGGTACAGAAACCTGCCGTTTGGGCATTACGTCCAGTCGTGGTTTGGCGGCTGCCCTGCAACCATTGATGGCGGATTTTAAAACGG
>CAZBEN010000024.1:0-16639 GCA_964490955.1 uncultured Zetaproteobacteria bacterium
GGGACATTATTGGCATTTAGTGGGGAATAGTGGGTAAATGGACCACACCACGAAAGCGGAGGGGCTGGCGCAAGATGTTTCAAGGTGAGTTCAGCAATAACATGGATGACAAGGGGCGCGTAAGTATCCCTGCCGCATTCCGTGATGTGTTGAAGAACTGCCATGCAGAAGGACAGTTAATTATTACCCGTACTCCACATTCCCGCTGCCTTGTGGCCTACCCCAAACGTGAGTGGAATCGTTTACAGAAACGTATCAGTGCTACGCCGCCGAGTGAGGCGCTGCGGGCCTACAAGCGTATCGTTATCAGTTCGGCACAGGAATGTTTGGCAGATCGCCAGGGCCGGGTCCTCCTCTCCCCGGCCCTGCGCGATTACGCATCGTTGAATCGTTGTATTCAGTTTGCCGGTGCCGGCGAAACTTTTGAAATCTGGGATAAGGGCAGTTGGGACAAGCAGCTCGAGGCCGATCTGATGCTGGCCCAGAATTTTGAGCTGGGTTTGTGATGTGGCCACGATTAAACAATACCCCGAGCATATTCCGGTACTCCGGGATGCTTTTGTCGATGCTGTGTTCTCTGATCCTGACGGGCGTTACGTTGATTGTACGTTCGGTCGCGGCGGGCATAGCAGGGCTCTGCTTGCCAGGCTGTCGGACAAAGGGCGGTTGCTTGCCTTCGATCGCGACCCCGAGGCTGTTGTGGTCGGCAAACAACTGGCGCAGGAAGATAGTCGCTTTTCCATATTGCACAGTGATTTCGCCCGGCTCGGGGCCGGACTTGAGAGCGAGGGCTGGCAGCAGGTGAGCGGCATTGGTTTCGACCTCGGGGTTTCTTCGCCGCAGGTGGACAATGCAACACGCGGTTTTTCATTCAGACAGGGCGGGCCGCTGGACATGCGCATGGATACGGAAAGTGGTCAGCCATTGGATCGAATGCTGGAGTATGTATCCGAGCGGGAGCTTGTTGATGTGTTACGCGGTTTCGGCGATGAGCGTTATGCGCGGCGCATCGCCGCCGCTATATTAAAAGCCGTCCGTGCCGGCGAGCTGAATTCCACAGCTGATCTCGAAAATATCTGTTTCCATGCCGTGCCTAAACAGGCTCGTTTCGGTAAAACGCATCCGGCCACACGTACCTTTCAGGCATTACGCATCTGGGTGAACGGAGAAATGGATCAGATTGATGCGGGTATCCGGGCCGCTATGGCGCATCTTCAGCCGGGCGGAAAACTGGCGGTTATTTCGTTTCATTCCGGCGAAGATCGCCGGATCCGGGATTTGATCGAGGCGCAGGTGCATGCCTGTGTCTGTCCGCCGGAAATGCCAGTTTGCATGTGCGGCAAACAACCGACTATGCGCTGGCTTCAGAAGAAGCCGTTGCGTGCTGATGATCTGGAGCTGGCGGCCAACCCGCGCAGTCGATCTTCCATGTTGAGGGTAGCACAACGATTGACGGCAGACGAGGCGAAAAAGCTGGCCGGATATTCAGGAGGGCTGCACTGATGCACGGCTGGTTTAAGCTCTGGATGATGCTGCCGCTGTGCATAGCTGTGTTGGCGGCAGGCCAGATATGGTTATCGCATTTGCGTTACGAGATGTCTTTGGAAACACAGCGTTTGGTGGCGAAGCAAAAGGCTGTTCAGCGTGAATCAAGCAAGTTGAGACTTGAGGCCGCAAGCCTGACCCGGCCGGAGCGTTTGCGTCAATATGCCAACAGCAAGCTGGATATGGCACCGCCGAAACCGATGCAGGTGATCCACCTGTGAACCGGAATGAACAGATTTATGTCCGTCGCCGAATTGAGGCTGTGGCAGGGCTGTTGTTGCTGGGACTGCTTTTGCTGGCGGTACGGGCGGTAGATTTACAGTGGTTGCAGGCAGATACACTGAGCGCCAAGGCGGAAAAGCAGCGTTATCGTGAATATACCATTATGGCTCCGCGCGGACCGATCCTGGACAGCCAGGGGCGCACGCTGGCTGAAAGTGTTGAGATTCCGTCGATTGCGGCGATTGCCGATGAGGTGCCTGCCGAGCGTGTTGGTGCTCTGGCAAAGGCTCTTGGACTGTCGGCTTCAAAATTAAAACGCAAACTGCGCAAGCGGAAGGGTTTTGTCTGGCTGGCCCGGCAGGTTCCGCCATCTGTGGCAGAAAAAGTGATGGCGCTGAATATTCCGGGTATTCGCAGGGAGAAGGAATGGCGTCGTTACCAGCCGCTGGGGCCCGAGACAGGTCATTTGCTCGGCTTTGTGGGTATTGATGGTCGTGGTCTGGAGGGGGTGGAGCGTACCTGGAGCGATACACTGACCGGAAAACCGGGGCTTCGTCAGCTCAGACGCGATGCAAGAGGTCATTCATTACCGGACAGTGGCTGGATTAGACCACCTGTTCCGGGCAAAGCAATGACACTGACGCTGGACGCTTCGATCCAGAGCCTTGCTTATGCCGCACTTGCCGAAGGCGTACGAGAACAGCGTGCCAAAGGTGGTTCGGTAGTTGTGATGCGCCCGAAAGACGGTGCGATTCTGGCAATGGTCAACTGGCCGGGTTACAACCCGAATAACTATCGCCGATTTCATCCGGGAGAATGGCGCAACAGAGCGATTACCGATGTGTTTGAACCCGGCTCGACCATGAAGCCTTTTACCGTTGCCGCTGCACTCGAATCCGGGCGCTGGCAGCCGGACTCGCGAGTGTTTTGTGAAAATGGTTCGATGCGGGTTGCCGACTACACCATTCATGATGATCACAAGGCCGGGTGGCTTGATATTACCGGCATAGTGGTGCATTCCAGTAATATCGGAGCGGCCAAGCTGGCTATGGATATCGGTCCGGAGGCACTCTATGACACGCTATCCCGGGCGGGCTTCGGCAGCAGAAGCGGCACCGGTTTAAGTGGAGAGTCACATGGCATTGTATTGCCCCCCGATCGCTGGGGGCCAGTCGAAACAGCTAACATCGCATTCGGACAGGGTATCGCTGTCACGCCGTTGCAACTTGCAGCGGCATTTTCCGTATTGGCCAATGCAGGGGAGCATGTTGCACCGGTTCTGTTCGCGGATCAGCTGGACAAGCAGCCCCCTGAACGGGTGATGAAAGCGAAAATCGCCCGGCAGGTGGTGCGCATGATGGAGTATGCGACGAGCAAGGATGGCACTGGCTGGAAGGCTGTGCCGGCCGGCTACACTGTAGCAGGCAAGACGGGAACGGCGCAAAAGTCCAACTCGAGAGGTGGCTACAGTAAAGGCAAATACAATGCTGTGTTTGCCGGTCTGGTACCTGCAGATAACCCGCAGCTGGCGATTGTCGTCGTGGTGGATGAACCGAAAAAAAGCATTTATGGCGGTCAGGTGGCGGCCCCGATTTTTCGGCATATTGCAGAAAGCGTATTGCCCTACCTCGGCGTTTCAGCCTGGATAGAGAATGATGAGCCGGAATGGAAAACGCTGGAAGTCGCTGATGTTGCTTCGCTGGCGGCAGCTGAATCGGTGAATGGTATGTCGATGCGGGAAGTCAGGCGCTTCGCTGCCAGCCGGGGGCTCAGGCTGCATGTGCATGGCTCCGGCTGGGTCAGTCGGCAGAAACCTGCCAGTACCAATGGGCTGGAGCATGGCGATATGCTTGAGGTATGGCTGGATGAATAATTCAGGGCAGACACATGCCATTGAGTTCCCTCAGGGTTTTTCATTGCGGAAACTGGGGCAGCGTTTCGGTCGACTGGATGCGGGCGATGCATCAGACGATGAAGACATCTGCATCATGGGTATCTGTGACGATTCCCGTTTTGTCAAACCCGGCTATGCGCTGATGTGCTTGCCACGCAGTCGGAGCCATGCCAGCGAATATGCTGAATCCGCCTGTTTGAATGGTGCTGTGGCGGTTATCAGTGTGGGAGTCGAGGTTGATACCGATCTTCCACATCTGCATCTGGATAACATGGAGAAAGCGGGGCAACTGTTGCGCTACATGCTTCACAGCGAAGATGCCAACATTCATTTATACGGAATCACAGGTACCGATGGGAAAACCAGTGTTGCCTGGATGTTGCGCGAAGCATTGAGTCGTTATCAGTGTAAACCGGTTTGGAGCACGGGCACACTGGGCTGGATGCGCAGTGACGGAGATATTCGTGATATTGGCAATACCACCCCATCCATGTTGACCATGCATGCCATGCTGGCATCGGCCTGTGAAGACGATATACATGCCATCGTGAGCGAAATTTCATCGCACGGTATTGTCCAGCAGCGCATTGCCGAATTGCATTTCAACACGGCCATCTGGACCAATATGGGCCATGATCATTTACAGGACCATGGTGGTTATGCTTCCTACCTGGCTGCTAAAGCCGGTTTTTTACAACAAACAGCTGCGCAGGGCGGTAATGTGGTCGCCAATGCCGACTATGAGGATATTCGGCAACATGCTCCTGGGAAGAGTTGTTGGTACGGTCACGGATTATATCGTGATGATATTGACCTGGCCTGGGAACAGGAGTTGCCCGGATTACTGCGTGTGAAGCGAGGCGATGAAGAGGTAGTTATCGAGGGTATCCCGCTGGGTGATTTCCATGCTGAAAATGTTGCTTGTACAGCACTGGCGTTAATGGTTTCGATGAATGTTTCCTTGTCTGATCTGCCGGGCTTGCTTAATAATATCAGCGCTCCTCCGGGGCGAATGCAGGAGCTTGAGGCCGGTTACGGGCAGGTTTATATTGATTACGCCCATACGCCGGAAGCACTTGAGTGCTGTCTTGAGACGTCACGCAAGCTGACGCGTGAACGTCTGATTCTGGTGTTTGGTTGCGGCGGTGAACGTGACCGCGAGAAGAGACCACATATGGGTGAGATTGCTGCTAATCTGGCTGATGTGGTATGGATTACATCTGATAATCCGCGCGGTGAAATGCCGGCAGTGATTGCATCGGAGATTGAGCACGGCATGTCCCAGCCCTACAGGGCTGAGGTTCATCTGCAGCTGGACAGGGAGCAGGCCATCTCGGAAGCCGTTAATTATTTGCAGGATGGTGATGTACTGGTGATTGCAGGTAAAGGGCATGAGGCATACATGGAAGTGTGCGGCCAGCGCCTGCCATGGCTGGATGCCGATGTTGTCAACAAATATTTACACCGCAAACACGGACTTGATCGGGAGTCAGTATGCGGATGAGCGGCAGTAAAATGGCGAGTGTCACAAACGGTCATTGGTCGGGCGCGATTCCGGAGGTCATCACCGGCGTGGCAACCGATACGCGTGATTTTGAATCAGGCCAGGCATTTCTTGCCTTGCGGGGGCCCAGTTTCGACGGTCATACATTTGCAGCAACAGTAGCTGATCAGGCACAGGCGCTGATTGGTGACCATCAGGGGGTGTCTCTCTGGTCCGGTCTGGATAGCAGCATACTGGATGTGGAAGATACCTTGCGGGCACTGGGTGATATTGCCCATGCCTGGCGTATGTGTTTGTCAGATACGACCGTTATTGCCATTAGCGGGTCGTATGGTAAAACAAGCCTGCGCTCGATGCTGGAAACCGGTTTTACCGCTATAGGCTTCAAGGTTGCGGCTACCCGCGCTAATCTCAATAACCTGATCGGAGTACCGCAGACACTGCTGCGTGTTCCCGATGATGCCGATATCGCTGTCGTTGAATGTGGTATTAGTGAATGCGGTGAAATGGCTCGACTGGCAGCGATGGTGCGGCCGGATATTGCTGTCTTGACGGGTATTACTGCAGCCCATAGCGAAGGCTTGGGTGGACTGTCCGGAGTAGTTAGGGAAAAGGCATTATTGCTGGAAAGTTTGCGTAATGGTGGCTGGTGCGCTCTTGGTAAGGATGTGGCAGCCCTGATGCGGGCGAACCATATCGCTGTGCCTGGGCAAATTATCGCTGTTGATGACGCGCAGGATGATGAAATAGTTGACTGGCGACTGAATGGTTGTGAGCTGACACTTGCTTATAAAGGCCTGCAGCATTCGGTAACACTGGACTTGCCGGCTCGCCACTGGGCCGAGAACTACGCCTTTGCTGCGTCGATCATGCTGCGTTTTTTGCATGACCGTGAATATCCGCACACGTTGGCCGAAGTTGCTGATGCGCTGGCTGGCTGGCAGCCAGTGGCCAGCCGCATGCAGCGCTGTGAGGGGAAAAATGGCGCGGTGGTGCTGGATGACAGCTACAATGCCAATCCGGTATCCATGCAGGCAGCCATTGATACACTGCGTGCTTTGCCGGGCAACAGGATTGCCATTCTGGGTGATATGTCCGAATTGGGTGATGCATCGGAATATTTGCATGCCGAACTCGACATTGGCGGTCTGAACAGCCTTTATCTGATTGGCATGCAAATGCGGGTGCTGGCAGAGAAACACGCAGAGGCCAGATGGTTTGCCTCAACGGATGAAGCGCTCGTCTCGCTGGCCGATACCATGTTTGTAGCCGGTGATACGGTGCTGGTCAAAGCTTCGCGCTCCATGGCACTGGATGCCGTGGTGGAACTGCTTTGTTCAGGGGAGGGTGTACATGCTCTATAATCTCCTGTATCCACTGCATGATCAGGTTTCTTTCTTTAATCTGTTTCAGTATATCACGTTTCGTACAGTCTATGCGCTGGTGACATCGCTGGTGTTGTGTTGGCTGCTGGGGCCGCTGTTTATCCGCTGGCTGAAAGCGCATCAGGGCAAGGGGCAGCCCATTCGAAACGACGGACCTCAAACACACTTGATCAAGCAGGGTACGCCGACCATGGGCGGGGTATTAATCCTGTTGTCATTGACGATTGCCACCCTGTTGTGGGCAGATTTAACCAACGGTTTTGTCTGGCTGGCGTTACTGGTAACGCTTGGCTATGGTGTTATCGGTTGGCTGGATGACTATCTGAAAATCATTCGCCATGACCCGAAAGGGCTGGCAGGGCGCTGGAAACTGATTCTGCAATGTATGATTGGCGGAATAGCTGCCGCCGGATTAATGCTGATGACTGATCCCATTGTGGATATTCCCTTCTTTAATTCGCAGTGGGATATGGGCTGGTTTTACCCGGTATTTGTACTATTCGTTCTGGTTGGCACCTCTAATGCAGTCAACCTGACTGACGGGCTGGACGGCCTGGCCGTGGCGCCAACCTTTATGGTGGCCAGCGCGCTGGCTGTGGTCGTCTATCTGACCGGCCATGCCAAGTTTTCGGCCTATTTGATGATTCCGTTTGTTCCCGGTGCAGGCGAACTGGCTGTGTTCTGCGGAGCTGTGGTTGGCGGTTGTCTTGGTTTCCTGTGGTATAACACCTACCCGGCTCAGGTGTTTATGGGTGATGTGGGTGCACTGGCACTTGGTGGCGCGCTGGGTTTTGTCGCTTGTGCGGTGCATCAGCAGTTTCTGCTGGCCATTGCCGGCGGTCTGTTTGTGCTGGAAGCGGTATCGGTGATGGTGCAGGTGGCCAGCTTTAAAATGACCGGCAAGCGGGTGTTCCGCATGGCACCGATTCATCACCATTATGAATTAAAGGGTTGGGCTGAACCGAAAGTGATTGTTCGTTTCTGGATTATTTCCATCCTGTTGGCGCTGGTGGCGCTTTCCACCCTCAAAATCAGATGAGCGGCATGATGCATGATCAGAAAATGGCAACTGCCGTTATCGGCATGGGTAAAACCGGCCAGGCAGTGGCATCTTTCCTGATGCGCCGGGGTATTGTCTGTGAGGCATTCGATGAGTCTCCGGTCAGCTTGCCTGAAGGCATGGATATTGCCTTGCATATCGGTCGTCTGGATGCGGAGCTTCTAAAAGGGTTTGCCCGCTTGATTGTCAGCCCCGGTATCAGCTGGCAGCACCCTGCACTGGTTGAGTTGAGAGCGGCAGGGGTTCCAGTCTTCGGTGACCTGGAGCTGTTCCGTGAGGCATACCATGGTGATTTGATTGCCATTACCGGAACCAATGGCAAAACCACCACAGTTTCTCTGATCAGCACGATGCTGGATACTCTTTCCGGTGGTATTGAAGCAGGAGGCAATATCGGTGTGCCTATGCTCGAGTTACTGGACGACGGTGATGCGCAGCATCCAGCTCCCCGGCGTATTGTACTGGAACTTTCCAGTTTTCAACTCGAACGCGCCAATCCTATTCACCCGAAATGGGCGGCATTGCTTAATGTGCAATCTGATCATGCCGACATGCATATCGATATGGGCGCCTACAAGGCGGCCAAGCTGCGTCTGTTTGCCGGACAGGGGGAAGGTGACAAAGCCATGCTGCCATCAGATGTCTGCTGGAATGCGCTGGCCGAGGAATTGCGTGGGCGCGGTGTGTTTGTCCGTCGTTTCGGTATGGATGATACAGATGGTAGAGGGAATGGCAGCAGTCTGGATGCAGGCGTGAGCCTGCAGCGTAACGGCTCATGGCAGGTGTTCTGGCATCATTATGATGTACTTCATACGGTGTCATCCGATGAATTGCCTGCGCAAGGCATGCATCAACATTTAAATCTGGCCTGTGCTGCGCAGGCGGCGGCGGATTTTGGTATTTCTGCCAGTGTGATCCGGCAATCACTGACTTCATTCAGGGGGTTACCGCATCGATTGCAATCGCTTGGTCCGGTAGCTGGTTGTGAATGGTACAACGATTCCAAAGCAACGAATCCTGATGCTGCAAAAGCGGCACTGGAGTCGTTCCACCAGGTTGTGTGGATCTGTGGTGGATTGCGTAAAGGGCTGGATATATCGGTGCTCAAGGATGTCGTGGCCGATCATGTCGAGCACATGCTGGTTATTGGCACGGATGTGAAGCCGTTTATGGACCTGGCAGCAGCTGCCGGTGTTCAGGCTACTTTTGTTAAAACAGTGGAACAGGCAGTAAAACAGGTGGTGCAAATGGCATATGGAGCGCCGGTTCTGCTTTCGCCTGCGGCTGCCAGTCAGGATCAGTTTAAAAGTTATATTGAGCGAGGTAACGCGTTCATGAGTGCTGTGAATAGCCTGGAGCAGCATTCATGAGTCGGCCTGCTGTGAAGCTTCTTGCTCCGCCGGATCCGGTGATTACTGGCTGCGTGCTGGCGCTGATGTGTTTTAGTGTACTGATGGTTTATAGCGCCAGTGTCAGTGTGGCCGAAGTTCGTTATGATGACCCACTACGCATTATTCGGCACTGGTTGTTTTATATCCCGGTTGGAATTGTAATCATATGGGCCCTTTCACGTATTGATGTGAATTGGTGGCGAGCTATTGCAGTACCTGTATTGGCTATTGCGATGGTATTGATGGTTGCTGTGTTGATTCCGGGCCTGGGCAAGGAAATCAATGGTGCCCAGCGTTGGTTTTCCCTGTTCGGCCTGACTCTGCAGCCGGTAGAGCTTTTAAAGCCTGCTGTGATCATATATATGGCCTATTATCTGAGTTCTTTTCCTGAACGTTTACACCAGTTTGCCAGTGGCCTTGCACCGATGCTGGTGGTTCTGGGCGTAGCTCTGGTATTACTGCTCTTGCAGCCGGATTTCGGCAGTGCGGTTTTATTATCGGCGGTCTGTTTTACCATGTGGTTTGTAGGCGGTGTCCCGATACGGCATCTACTGGCACTGGTATCGACCTTTGTGCCGGTCGCCGTGATTGCCATGATCGCCGAACCTTACCGCGTACAGCGGCTGACCAGCTTTCTGGATCCATGGAATGATCCGCTTGGCAGTGATTATCAGTTGATTCAATCCATGATTGCTTTTGGTAGCGGGGGTCTGTTCGGTACAGGCCTGGGGCAGGGCGTTCAGAAATTATTTTATCTACCCGAGGTATTTACCGACTTTATTTCGGCCAGTATCGGAGAAGAGCTGGGGTTGGCGGGAATCCTGGCAGTGCTTATCGTGTTTTCCGTGTTGCTGGGGCGTGCTATCTGGTTGGCAATCAGGTCCGGGGACATGTTTGCGCGTCTGTTGATTATCGGTTGTGTTGTCGTGATTGGCACGGCACTGATGATTAATCTGGGGGCAGCTATGGGCATGTTGCCGACGAAGGGTATGCCATTACCCTTCGTTTCCTATGGCGGCAGCGCCTTGCTCGGTGAATGTGTATTGATCGGGGTTGTACTTTCGGTACAGCGCCATCAACCGGGTAACAAACGCATCGAAATGCGTGCATCCCGTAATAAGCAGGATAAAAAAGCAGGAAAAGAGCCTCGGATATCCGAAAATGATGCCATGGAGCACCTGTTTTGAGTCGCCTGCCATTACTTTGTATTGCCGGTGGCGGTACTGGCGGTCATGTCATGCCGGCACTGGCGCTGGCGGATGCAGCGCGGGCTCGCTGGCCTCAGTTGAATGTGACATTTATAGGCGCTGAACGCGGATTGGAAGCAAAAATTCTACCTGAACGTGGTGAGCAGGTGCAATTGCTGGCTATGCACGGAGTCAAAGGCGCGGGTTTGTTGCAGCGGTTGCGTGTGTTGCTGTTGGAGTTGCCGCAGGCAGTGATAAGCATTCGGCGGGCCTGGCAGACGGAACGCCCTGACTTGCTGGTTGGTGTGGGGGGATATGCCAGCATATCCGGTGTTGCTGCAGCGTTATTAAGTCGGATTCCAGTGGTGCTGTACGAACAGAATGCCATGCCCGGACTGGTTAATCGAACGCTGGCACGGTTCAGTCGTTGCATCATGCTGGGTTTCGAGGCTGCTTCCGACAAGTTGGCAGGGCGGGTACGTCGCGTGGTAACAGGTAATGTGGTGCGCGAAAGTATTCTGTCAATCCGGTGGCAGGCACATCTGCCGCCACGGTTGCTGGTGCTGGGGGGGTCACAGGGGGCGCTGGTACTCAATCAGATCGTTCCGGAAGCCTGTCAGCTATTGGCTCGCGAAGGTCGTGAGTTTGTTGTGACGCATGTTGTCGGGAATGATGAAAAGAGGTTGCAACAGGTGCGAGAAATCTATGCGAAGGCAGGCATCAGGGCCGAAGTCTTGCCGTACTGTGACGATATGGCCGGATTTTATGCCAGTGGCGATTTGATGTTGGCCCGTGCCGGGGCAATGACGGTTTGTGAAGCAGCCTGTGTCGGCATGCCGGCATTATTTGTGCCCCTGCCGCATGCAGCTGATGATCACCAGCGACACAATGCTGAAACGCTTGCCTGTATACACGCAGCTGTTGTTCTGGATCAAAAGAGCCTGGATGCGGAATCGCTGGCTATCCGGATCGATACCCACCTGTTCAATCAACGGAAGCTGAAGCGGATGAGTATGGCCGCATGTACGGCAGCACCTTATGCGGCGCAGGAAAAACAATTAAACGTACTGGCCGAATATATATCCGGATTGAATGTCAAGACAGGGGTGGGCACATGAAGACGCGTGTGCAACGGATCCATCTCATTGGTATTGGTGGTATCGGTATGAGTGGCATTGCCGAATTACTGCATAATCAGGGGTTTGCTGTGCAAGGCAGTGATGTGGCCGAAAGTCCGAATGTAGTGCGGCTGCGCAGGCTGGGTATTGACGTGGTCGTTGGTCATGCCGCCGAAAACCTCGGTGATGCACAGGTGGCGGTAGTATCCTCGGCTATTGATTATGCCAATCCGGAGATTGCCGAAGCGCATAAACGTGGCATTCCGGTGATCCCGCGCGCCGATATGCTGGCCGAACTGATGCGTATGAAACAGGGCATTGCGGTAGCCGGCAGCCATGGAAAGACCACAATGACATCATTAATTGCCCATGGCATGGAAGCGGCAGGACTGGATCCGACCTATATCATCGGTGGTCGGTTGACTGCCAGTGGAAGTAATGCCCGGCTCGGAGCCAGCCCGTGGCTGGTGGCTGAAGCCGATGAGTCTGATGGTTCTTTTTTGCGACTCTCCCCCACCATTGCGGTAGTCAGCAATATTGATCCGGAACACCTCGACCACTATGGCGATTTCGAGACGTTGATGGAGGCGTTTCACACATTCGTCGATCTGGTGCCGTTTTATGGGCGGGTGGTGTTGCATCATGAGCACCCTAATGTGGCGGCGCTCAGGGAACGGTTACACAAGCCGGTCACTACCTACGGCAGTAGTCCACAGGCCGATCTGCATTTATTACACGTTGAAGCTAACGTCGAAGGGCAGGTGTTTACGGCAGCCAGTCGTAAACAGGGAGATCTTGGTGCATTTCATTTGCCGATGCCCGGTCGTTATAATGCGGAAAATGCATTGGCGGCGATTGCCGTGCTGTTTGATCTTGGCATTGATATTGAAACCATTCGCCAATCGCTAGCCTCATTTGAAGGTATTCAACGTCGATTTCAGCGTACGAAAATCGGGGCAGGTGTGCTGGTAGATGATTATGGGCATCATCCTAAAGAGGTGATGGTGACACTGGCTGCTGCACGCGAATGTTGGCCGAATAAACACATCAGCGTCATTTTTCAGCCACACCGTTATAGCCGTACCCGTGATTTGATGCATGAGTTTATGGGCGCATTTGATGCTGCCAACAGGGTGGTATTGTTGCCTGTATATGCTGCCGGCGAAATGGAAATTGCCGAGGCCAGCAGTGAACGTATGGCCGAAGGTATGATGGCACGCGGTCACCGGGGTGTGTCATTGCTGAAAAACCTTGAGGCGGCACGAGAATATGCCGACACAGCATTGGCACAGGGTGATGTGGTATTGCTGATGGGAGCCGGATCCATCGGCGGATTGGCCAGACAGATGCGTGAGGGGGCATCATGAATGCCGCCATGAAACAGTTATCCAGGGGTGACGACTGGATATGTGCCATACGTGAAACAGGCGTATGGCGGGAACATGAACCGATGGCGCTGCATACCACACTGGCAGTGGGTGGTCCGGCGCGCTGGTTTTTCCGCCCTGCCGATCGCGAATCCCTGATTGCAGCGGTAAAACGCTGTCCTGTTGGTGTGGCAATCCTGCCGTTGGGGCGGGGCAGTAATATGCTGGTGCCGGACACGGGCTTTGATGGCCTGGTGCTGGATTTGAGTGAATTGAATGTTCTGCAGTTTGATGCTTGTGTGGTAACAGTCGGCGCCGGCGTGCGCATGTCCCGCTTTGCCCGTCAGTGCGCTGACCATGGTCTGACCGGTTGTGAATTTATGGCCACAGTGCCCGGGGATGTAGGCGGCGGTGTTGCCATGAATGCGGGATGTTTTGCTCAACAGGTGTCTGATACACTGAGTCATATCGAAGTGCTGTTACGGGATGGCAGTATCACCAAGATAGATGCCTTGGATCTGAATATGACTTACCGGCATATTGATTTGCCGGCACAGAGTCTGATCCTGTCAGCCACATTTTCCTTGCAAACGGATCATCCCGATCAGATTAGGGAACGAATGCGGAGCATGCGCAGTCGGCGCTCATCTACGCAACCGTTAGCGCAGCCCAACTGTGGTTCTGTATTCAAAAACCCGGATGGTGATTATGCGGCACGCCTGATTGAAGCGGCCGGGCTGAAAGAGTTTCGTATCGGTGGTGCCCGTATTTCTGATCAGCATGCCAATTTTATTGTCAATGAAGGCGAGGCCAGCAGTGCCGATATTGTCGCCTTGATAAAACGCGCTCAGGCAGAAGTGAAACAACAGACCGGCATTGAGTTGGAGCCGGAAGTTCGGATGGTTGGGGAATGGGCTGATCTATGGTCTGAAGGGCTGTCTGAAGATCAATCTGAAGCGCTGGCTGGAGATGAATATGAATGATATAGATATTCATACTTTCGGTCACGTTGGTGTATTGATGGGAGGGGGCTCGGCAGAGCGGGAAATCTCGTTGAAATCGGGAGCGACTGTGTTGCGTGCTTTGCAAGCTTCGGGTGTGGATGCCGTGGCAGTTGATTTGATGAACGACTGGGCCACATCAATTCATGACGCAGCGATTGATACCGCATTTATAGCATTGCACGGCACTTTGGGTGAAGATGGTTGTGTACAGGGAATGCTGGAAATCATGCGTACTCCCTATACAGGCTCAGGCATCACCGCATCGGCTTTGTGTATGGACAAGCAGTTGAGTAAACAGGTGCTGAATCATGTCGGTTTGAAAACACCGGTCAGCATTGACATTGACGAAGGTGGTCCGGCCCGTTATCCGGTATTTATCAAACCGGTGGCGGAAGGTTCCAGTATCGGTTTGCACTATCTGGAGTCTCAGTCTGACTGGCTGGCGTTGGGGCTGGCGGTTGCGGATGGGTGGATGGCTGAAATGCCCGTCGTTGGCAGGGAAATTGCTGTGTCGGTATTGAATGGTGAGGCACTTATGCCGGTCGAAGTAGCTCCAAAATCCGGTGTTTATGATTTTGCTTCCAAGTATACGACCGGAGCGACCGAGTATTTTTGCCCGGCTCGTTTGCCGGCTGAAACGTTGCGATATTGCATGGAACGGGCTGAACAGGCGGTTGATGCAACCGGCTGCTCCGGTGCACCGCGGGTGGACATGATTGTCCCTGCCGGTGGAGAACCGATGATACTGGAAATCAATACGATACCGGGTATGACCGAAACCAGCCTGTTGCCCAAAGCCGCTGCTGCTGCCGGTATCGGTTTCGAGGCCTTGTGTTTGCGTATTCTGGCCTCGGCACAGTTGGAACATACTGAAACAGAATATTCAGAGAGAACCCCCGGAGGTATGCAATGAGCCGGGTGAATCAGCATCGTATCGACCCTGCCGTACAGAAAGAGGTGCGTCGCCGTAGTCTGAAACGTATCGGGCGGGTATTGATGTTTGGTATGGTCGTGAGTGTGACGGCTACCAGTGCCATGTGGCTCAATCATAAATGGAGCGTCGGATCATGGGAGATCAAGGCCGATGCGCCGCTCAAAATAGCGATTGATGCGCAGTTAAAGGTTATGCCGAACAGGGATTTTCTCAGTACTCGTCCGGATTTGTTGCGTGAATTGTGGCTGCAACGTATCCCTGATCTCGCTGATGTGCAGATCACACGTATTCTTCCTGACAAGCTCCGTATCAATGCAGATGCACGTGTGCCGGTTGCCTTGTGGCAGGATGAACAGAGTCGCCTGCACCTGTTTGACGGGCATGGTAACATCTACCGTTTGTTGAAAAAAGGTGAATCACCGGATTTACCTTTGCTGCGTATACCTGAAGAAAAACTGGATGCTGCCAGGAAGATGATAGTCGCACTGGCACAGCATGATGCGCAAAAACTGTCCGATTTAAGTGAAATCCGTGCCGGCAGCCGGCATTGGCAAATTTATTTCTCCCGTGGAGTTACATGGCTGATTCCTCAGGGCGATGAGGGTTCCATGATAGAACGCATCAAATCTTTATTACAGCAGCCTCGCTGGCGCAATCGGTATTGGCGTGTGGATGCACGATTGTCATCCCGCTGGTTCATCCGGCCGGCCGGGCATGGAGGGGTTATCTGATGGCCAAACATGATCAGGTACTGGTAGGGCTCGATATTGGCACAAGCAAAATTGCCTGCGTTGTAGCCGAGGCTGGCCCGGATGGTAAAGTGGATGTGATCGGCATTGGTACGCACCCTTCGCGCGGTTTACGCAAGGGCGTGGTGGTCAATATCGAGAGTACGGTGGAATCGATCCGGCTGGCTGTGGAAGAGGCGGAACTGATGGCGGGCGTGGATATCCAGTCGGTCTTTACCGGTATCGCCGGTTCGCATATCCGTGGTTATAACAGCCATGGTGTGGTGGCCACCAAGAACAATGAAGTTGCCCGCGAAGATGTGGACAGAGTCATTGATGCGGCGCGGGCAATGAATATACCTGCCGATCAAAAGGTGCTGCATATTCTGCCTCAGGAATACATCATTGATAATCAGGATGGTATTCGCGAACCGATCGGCATGTCCGGTGTCCGGCTGGAAGCGAAAGTGCACGTGGTGACCGGTGCCGTGTCGTCAGCCCAGAATATTGTCAAATGCTGTAATCGCTGCGATCTCGATGTTACCGATATGGTGCTGGAGCAGGTTGCATCCAGTGAAGCGGTATTGATGCAGGATGAAAAAGATATCGGCGTTGTGCTGATTGATATCGGTGGCGGCACTACAGATATGGCGATCTTCCTGAACGGTTCGATCCGTCATACGCATGTAATTCCAATCGGCGGCGATCATTTGACCAATGATTTGGTGATTGGTTTGCGCACCTCGGCACGCGAAGCCGACCAGCTGAAAAGGAAGTACGGTGCTTGCATGACCAGTCTGGTACAGCCTGAAGATCAGATTGAAATTCCCAGTGTTGGCGGGCGGGCGCCGCGCCCAATGCCCCGGCAGGTTATGGCACAGATTCTCGAACCCCGGGTCGAGGAGCTGTTTGAGATGATTAAGGATGAATTGCAACGCTCTGGTTATCAGGAGCTGGCTGCTGCCGGCATGGTGTTGACCGGAGGTTCTTCATTACTGGATGGTATGGTTGAGCTGGCCGAGGAGATATTCGACATGCCTGTACGTCTGGGTCGACCACAGGGTGTTGGCGGACTTGCCGACGTTGTATCCAGTCCTATGTATGCGACCGGTGTCGGTCTGATCCTGTATGGCCAGCGCTATCGTCAGCGTTCAACACATATCAAGTCAACAGATCACAACATGTTTTCGCGCGTATGGAAACGCATGCGAAGCTGGTTCGGGGATACAGGGTAACAATCAACACAAGCAGGACAATCACTACACACAGGGCACACAACACACAGGGCACACAACACACA
>CAZBEN010000025.1:0-16160 GCA_964490955.1 uncultured Zetaproteobacteria bacterium
TCGCCCACTACTGCCTGCATAGCCGGATACCGACCCATGGTATTGGTAAACTGACTGTCCGGGTTGGCCGATCTCGGCCTGTCAGCACCACGGGCGCAAGTGTAATGCAGTGACGTTTAAAGGCGTTGAAGCCATAAAAAGTTTATCCATGGCCGCTCTGATGACTTCGAAAGAAGTCATCAGCAGTGGATTCGCCATAACCGATAGAAACAATGGCAAAGCACATTGTTTCCCAGTTTCAGGCCTCTGGCTGTTTCATGTGCTTGGCAGTTTCAGTGCTCAACCTGAACATAAAATTTGTTATTTCATTGTCATTTTCCCCTTGAAAATGAAGGCTTTTGTGCCTATATAATAAGCGTCGGAGATACGTCCCCGACACCAATATCATCTTCAAGGAGGTGTGTTATGACCCTGGTAAAATGGACACCATGGCAAGAACTCGAAAACATGAACCGTCAACTCAGCCACCTGCTGGACGATAGTCCGTTAGGCACGGCTGGTGAGGCAGGACAGTGGGCACCACGGGTGGATATCCGTGAAACCGATGATGCCCTGCTGGTTCAGGCTGAATTGCCCGGCATTGATAAAAAAGACGTTCACCTGGAAGTAAAAGATGGCGTGTTAACGCTGAGCGGCGAACGTCGATATGAGAAAGATGTGAAGGAAGAAAATGTCCACCGCGTCGAACGCGCTTACGGCAGCTTCTCCCGCAGCTTCAGCCTGCCAACCAATGTGGATGCCGATAAAGTGGATGCCAAGATGAAAAACGGCGTACTCGAGGTGCAGCTTCCAAAACGTGAAAGCGCCAAACCCAAGGCGATTGCCATTCACTAACGCCCGGCATGATTCGGGTAGCGGCGGTGGAGCTATCTTTATGGCTCCGCCGCTTATATCATGATGAAGTCGTAAAAAGCCCGTCCATGGGCGCGATGATGACTTTTTACGAAGTCATCATATCATGAATCAGGAGGTATTTATGCCAACCCTGCAAACCACAGCACCGATTCACCACCATCAATTCCGGAGCTGCAAGTGAATATACAGCAACCGAAAATCGGGCTGGCACTGGGTAGTGGTTCAGCACGTGGATGGGCTCATATCGGAGTTATCCATGAATTGAAAAAACTGGGCATCAAGCCGGATATTGTCTGCGGCAGTTCAATCGGTGCTCTGGTCGGTGCTTCAATGGCCTGCGGTCAGCTTGAAACACTGGAAAAATGGCTCCGTGATTTGACAGTATCCGATATCATCAAGCTGGTCGATCTCTCGCTCACAGGCAGTGGTCTGATTCAGGGTAACAAGTTATCACAGGCATTTTGTGATTTTGTCGATGATGTTGATATAGAAACCCTGCATCCGAACTATGGTGCAGTTGCTACCGATCTGGATGCAGGGCGGGAAGTCTGGTTCCGCTCCGGATCCTTGTTAACTGCCGTACGAGCCTCCATTGCCCTGCCCGGCCTGTTTCCGCCCGTGCAGGATCATGGACGCTGGCTGGTTGATGGCGGGCTGGTCAATCCGGTGCCGGTTTCAATGTGCCGGGCTATGGGGGCGGATGTGGTCATTGCCGTGAACTTGAACAGTGAACTCATCGGTAATAAAGCGCGTGCAACGAGCAGAGAAAACAGACTGGCATTGAATCTGCCTCAAAATGAGCTGCTGCAAAACATTGCCAATGCCCTGGCCCCGATCAAAGAGCGCATCGGAAATATTTTACCCGCGGACAATAAAACCGAACGTCCCCCCGGCATGTTTGGAGCCATGACAGCATCGATTGATATCATGCAGGACAGAATCACCAAAAGTCGCCTGGCCGGCGACCCGCCTGATATATTGATCAGCCCTCACCTGGCTCACATGGGGCTGCTGGAGTTTGACCGCTCCGAAGAAGCGATTGAAGAAGGCGCTGCCGCTGTAGAAAGAGCTTTGGCAAGCGGAGGATTCCGCATGCTGGATACAAAAGCCGAAACCCGGACAAACAAACAGAAATAATACCACAACGCCCTGCCAGTGTTGCCTGTTTCATGTCAATAAAGCCAGAGGACAATTGACACATACCTGTCCACTTTCTAACGTCACGGTATTTCTCAAAACAAGGATAGTTCATGTCAGATATTACCCGTTCACAAAACGACTTCGACCAGGCCAGAAAACTGTTGCCGGGCGGTGTCAATTCGCCGGTCCGTGCGTTTAAATCAGTTGGTGGCACGCCCCGTTTTTTCGATCACGCTTCCGGTGCCTATGTCTGGGATGTGGATAACAATCAGTACATCGATTATGTCGGTTCCTGGGGACCGATGATTCTCGGTCATGCACATCCGGATGTCGTCAAAGGTGTGCAGGAAACAGCTGAACTCGGTATGAGCTTCGGTGCTCCATGTGAACTGGAAATCGATCTGGCCAGACTGGTCATTGATCTGGTGCCGTCGATTGATGTGGTGCGTTTCGTGAATTCCGGTTCGGAAGCCACCATGAGCGCGTTAAGACTGGCGCGCGGTTTTACCGGTCGCGACAAATTCATCAAATTTGACGGCGGCTACCACGGCCATGCCGATGGTTTTCTGGTGAAAGCAGGCAGTGGCGCTGCCACCTTTGGCGAGCCCGACTCCGCCGGCGTACCGGCCGATTATGCAAAGCTGACACTGACCGCCCCGTTCAACGACATCGAAGCAGTACAACGCCTGTTTGACGAGAACAAAGGTGAAATCGCCTGCATCATCGTGGAACCGGTACCGGGCAATACCGGGGTGATGCTGCTCAATGACAACGGCTTCCTGCAACAGCTGCGCGACATCTGCGATGCCGAAGGTGCCCTGCTCGTGTTCGATGAAGTGATGTGCGGCTTCCGTGTCGGTCTCGGTGGTGCGCAGGAGCGTTTCGGCATCATGCCCGATTTGACTTGTCTGGGTAAAATTATCGGCGGAGGCCTGCCTGTCGGCGCTTACGGTGGGCGCGAAGACATTATGCGCAGGATTTCACCCGATGGGCCTGTTTATCAGGCCGGTACCCTGTCCGGCAATCCACTGGCCATGCGCGCCGGTCTGGAAACACTGACCCGCCTCCGTGAACCTGGTTTCTATGAAGTGCTGGAAAGCAAAACAACACGCTTGATTGAAGGCCTGCTGGAAGGCTGCAAACAGGCCAGTGTACCGGCTGTGGCCAATCAGGTCGGTGCCATGTTCACCATCTTCTTTACCAAGCTTGATGCAGTGACCTGCTGTTCGGATGTCAGCAAGCATTGCGATCTGGAATTCTTCGGCCGCTATTTCAATGCCATGCTCGATGAAGGTGTCTATCTTGCTCCGTCGCAATACGAAGCCGCATTCATGTCTGCCGCCCACAGCGATGAAGATGTAGAAAACACCATTGCCGCCGCTGCCCACGCGCTTGCAAAGCTGACTGCATGAATTTCACCGCCAACCCTTTGCAGACTGCCTGCCAATGCATAGCATGAGCCTGCTAAGCCAGATCAAATTCAACGAAGCTGGACTGGTGCCTGCCATCGCACAGGACGCGGAAACCGGTCATGTGCTGATGATGGCCTGGATGAATGAAGAGGCTTTTGAACAGACACTGGCAACCGGTTTCGCTCACTATTATTCCCGCTCACGCCGGAGACAGTGGAAGAAAGGTGAATCGTCCGGCCATGTGCAAAAAGTGATCGATATGTTTCTGGACTGCGATGGCGACACCCTGCTGCTGAAAATCGAGCAGACTGGCCCGGCCTGCCACACCAACCGCAAATCCTGCTTTTATCAGCAACAGCAGCATGGCGAATGGGTCACGATTGAGGAGCCAATGAAGTGAATAGTAATGAAGTCCTGAAAGAGTTGGCCGCCGTACTGGAAGCCCGAAAATCCGAATCCCCCGATTCGTCCTATGTGGCATCGTTATACGCCAAACCGGACAAAATGCTGGAAAAGATCGGTGAAGAAGCAGTAGAAACCATCATCGCCGCCAAAAATGGCGACCGCGATCAGATCATCTACGAAACCGCCGACCTGTGGTTTCACAGCATGGTGATGCTGGCCCAGAAAGGTCTAAGTCCGGATGATATTTTCAATGAACTGGCGCGCCGCTTCGGCATGTCCGGCCATGATGAGAAAGCATCACGCAATGCACAAAACAAAAGCTGAGCTTTTTTGTACTATTTATATTTTTTCATGGAACAGTGAGGAAAGATATCATGACCGACTGCCTGTTTTGTAACATCGCTGCAGGGAAAATCCCTTCCGGCAAGGTTTATGAAGATGAGGATGTGTTTGCCTTCAGGGATATCCACCCCAAGGCGCCAACGCATGTGCTGGTGATCCCGAAGGAACATGTGGCAACACTGAGCGATGCAAAAGACCCTGTCCTGCTCGGCATGCTCATGAGCCGTGTGCAACACATTGCTGATGACGTGCTCAAGCTTGAGAGTGGTTACCGTGTTATTGTCAACGTACGAGCCGACGGCGGGCAGGAAGTATTCCATCTGCATGTGCATATTCTTGGTGGAAAAATACTTCCATTTTGAGCATTCGCAATAAACGCTCCCGTTCAAAGCTGACCGGACTGCACGATAATCTGGCAGGGATTCTGGGTGAAGAGTCCCTGCAACAGCTGATCGGCATTGCCCACCTGCGCCGGGCATGGCCGCAGATTGTCGGTGGCATGATGTCAGCACGCACAGAACCCCTGCAGCTCGAGCACCTAGCTGATGGCGGCGTATGTCTTTGGGTTGCAGTCGATCATTCTATCATGGCACAACAGATTCGCTTTCTCAGGGATGATATCCGTAAAGCATGTTATAAACATGCTGGTCTGACTGACTTGTACCGGATTCGTTCCCGCGTGCAGCCTGGAGCCGGCATCAAGGTCAAGCAAAAGCCCCGCAAACCGGCACCGTTACCCCTGTCTGAAAAGCGAAGCCTTGCGCAGGACGTGGCAAGCATTAAGGATCGCACCCTGAGAAAAGCGGCCTTTCAGGCGCGTATGTCACAGCTGATGTACAGCGATTCGCATGAGAATTCGATATCCACAGATTGATATGAGGTTTGATAAATGAAAAAAATAATTCTGTTGACCATGATTGCCGGTTTCGGCCTGTCCATGCTGGGGTTGGCCGATGATGCCGATGCCCGCCGTTTTGGCGGTGGTTCCAGCTTCGGCAAACATCGTTCGATGACTCCCCCATCTCAATCACGCATGTTCAATCAGCGACAGGCCACGCCACAGAAATCCACGGCTGCAGGCCAGCGCGGCTCGGCACGAACCGGCATGATGGGTATGCTGGGCGGACTGGCACTGGGTGGGTTGCTGGGGTCTCTGTTTTTTGGCGGCGCTTTCGAGGGTATCAATCTGTTCGATATTCTGATCATCGGCGGCATTATCGCACTGGTCTTCATGTTTCTGCGCAAACGTGCCCCGGCCCGGCAAGCTTCCTACGCCGGAGCTCATTCCCCTGCTTCGGGTTTCCCAACGGCGGATATGCCCCACAATGCGCATGATGAGGATGTGGTTGATACAACACCGCGTGAACAGGTCGGCACGGCCCTGCGCCCGGACATCAATGAGAAAAACTTTATTCCGGCGGCCAAAGAGATTTATGTACGCATGCAAAAAGCCTGGGATAACAATGATATTGAAGATATCCGCAAATTCTGCACCGCCGAAATCGCCGACCGTATTGGCCGCGACATGAAACCCGGTGAAACCAATATCACTGAAGTCGCTACATTGAATGCCGAAATTGCTGACAGCTGGATTGAATCCGATCTGGAATGGGTAGCCGTGAACTACACCGCCATGCTGCGCGAAAAAACACTGGATGATTCCGGCACCACACTCGATGACAAGACTGCCGAAGTGAACGAAGTGTGGATTTTCCAGCACGCACCCAAATCGGATGATCCGACCTGGTATCTGGCTGGTATCCAACAGAACAGTTAAGCATTTTTCTAATCTCACCGAAGCTGACCGGATTTTCCGGTCAGCTTTCTTATTTCAATTCTTCCGGGTTGCATTCCCTAGTCAGGTTCCACTAAATCGCCCCTGAAAAAGACTATCCCAGTTATCCGGCCATGGAGCCATAAGTTCAAGCGTCTCACCAGTGACAGGATGATTGAAGCGCAAACGCCAGGCATGCAGCATCAGTCCATGGCCTCCGAGGCCTTTGTAAGCGGCAAGTTCATCCCTGCCTGCATATTTTTTATCCCCAAGGATTGCATGGCCTTCATTCTGTAGCTGCACGCGTAGCTGGTGGGTACGGCCGCTATGCGGGTTTAGAGCGACCATGGCATAGTCGAACCCTTCACATTCAAACTCGACCATGACCTGATAATCGGTCACCGACTCCTTACCCTCTTCCATATCAATCACCATGCGCTCACCACCACGGATAACACCTTTGGCAAGTTTTGATATCATGCGTCCGGCATGGGTAAACGGGTGCCCGCAAATCAAGGCAAAATATGTTTTCTGCATGTCGCGCTCACGAAATGACTCGGTCAACTTTCTCAACACCTCCAGATTCTTGGCCATCAGCAGCACACCAGAGGTATCACGATCGAGCCTGTGAGCCAAACGCAGTTCGGGCAGGTTGCGCAACTGTTTGAGCGCTTCGATCAGGCCTGCATCATGGCCGGAACCGCCGTGAACTACCATGCCTGCAGGTTTATCCACAGCCAGTAAACACTGGTCTTCATACAGCACGGGTAATGCTTCTGCCCTGACAAGTAATGATGTCGGAATGTCGGCACTATTTTGCTGATCCGGCTCCCTCAAACTGAGCGGTAAAAATATCCGGTCACCACTGTTGACACGAGACTCCGGTTTGCTGCGTTTTTTATTGACCCGTACATTACCTTTGCGAATCAGACGTAGTATCAATGTTCGGCGTGAGGAGCCCAGACGCCGAACCAGTACCCGATCCAAACGGCTGCCATCTTCGCTGTTATCGATCGTTAAGGTGTCATTATGATGCATTTTCTTGCCAAACCGCCTTTGCCGGATAGAGTCCATGTCATATGCAGTGAGCTCCGTGTTTTCCTGCACCGCATAACAATGCAACGCACAAGCAATGGTAATGATTTGTAGCCGGGAATCCCAGCCTCCAATAGTCGATATGGTAAAATCGACAGTAATAACGAGATGGCAGGAACAGCATTTATCCCGATACCTTGCCTGGACGCGAACCTGTTCTGTGGGTGCCTCTAACGTTGAGCCTGCATAAATAAACTGCGTTTGATGACTTGAGCTGATACCCCCCGATAAAACGGTGGCATCAGCCAATACAATAATTGAATCACCCTGACTTCACAGCTCAGGAAAAGCTGTACCGTGAAGCATTAGCTGTAAGCAACAGACAGGCTGTTCATATGTTCGATCATACTCTAACGACAATGCTTTCATTGTTACGTTCGAATCGACAGGTTCCTCAAACGCCCAAGGGAACTAGCGTGACTACAAAAAAACGCATGCTTATCAACGCGTTACATGATGAAGAAAGTCGTGTGGCTATTGTTGAAGATGAATATCTGCATGAACTTGATATTGAATCAGCACACAAAGCACTGACCAAAAGCAATATCTACAGAGGCAAAATCACCAAGGTCGAGGCAAGCTTGCAAGCTGCTTTTATTGAATATGGCGCGGCCCGTCAGGGTTTTTTACCACTGGGTGAGATTCATCCGGACTACTGGAAAGATGGCGTCGACAAATCCACCAACCCACGCAATTTATCCATCCAGGATGTACTCGAATCCAAACAGCAAATTCTGGTTCAGGTTGTCAAAGAAGAGCGCGGCAATAAGGGCGCAGCTCTGACAACCCATATTTCACTAGCCGGGCGCTACCTTGTCCTGAGCCCGAACACATCCCGCGGCGGTATTTCACGCAAACTGTCGGATGAAGAACGGCGCTCGATGAAAGATATTCTCAAGCAACTGGAAGTACCGGACAACATGGGTTTGATTATCCGCACAGCCGGTAAAGACCAGACACTGGAAGCCCTGCAACGCGACTATAATTATCTGCGCCGCCTGTGGGATGAAATTCGCATCACCAGTGAAACGACCGAATCCCCTGCCCTGATTTATCTTGAGGGTGATCTGGCCACACGTGCCATTCGTGATCACTTTTCCGATGATATTCAGGAGATATGGGTAGATAATCACGAGGTGTACACGCGCACCAAAGCCTTTGTGCATGCCGTGCTGCCGGGTAAGGAAAAACTGGTCAAATTATACAGGGGCAAGAAGCCGTTGTTCCGTCATTACGGTATTGAATCGCAATGCGAAGAAGTTCACGACCACGAAATCCGCTTGCGTACCGGTGGTTCGATTGTACTTGACCCCACCGAGGCTCTAACAGCCATTGACGTCAATTCGGCTCGCGCCACTAAAGGCAAGCATATTGATGATACGGCGCTGGCTATTAATCTGGAAGCGGCTGAAGAAATTGCACGGCAATTACGTATCCGTGATATCGGTGGCCTGATCGTGATCGATTTTATCGATATGGCCAATCGCAAACATGGTCAGCAAGTAGAAGAACTACTGCGTAAGGCATGCAAACGCGATAAAGCCCGCATTCAATTCGCTCGAATATCACGCTTTGGTCTGCTGGAGATGTCCCGCCAGCGACTGCATCCGTCCATACGTGAATCCACTACCGAAATATGTCCACGCTGTCAGGGTCGCGGTTCGATCCGCACTGTAGACTCGATGGCACTACAAATGCTGACGCGCATGGAAGACTGGGCTGAAAAAGGTAAGAAACCGACGCTGGTCGTGCAGGTACCATCAGATACCGGTGAATACCTGATGAATAACAAACGCTCCAGTCTTGCCCGCATTGAAGAAGTCTATGAGATACAGATTACGCTACAGATTCGTCCCGACCTTGATATTCCTCATTACAGGATTGAGCGGCAGTGGAGTGAAAATAACCAGCAACGTGTTGAAGTGCTCGAAGATACCAGTAAACGTATCAAACCACCGCGCAATGCTAAAAAACTAAAACCTGTCAAACCCGTTGTGGGTATTCCTACACCGGTACCATCGCCCTCAATTGAGGAAGAACAAAAGACCGGCCCTTTGAAATCCCTGATTGGCTTTTTGACCGGCCAAAAGAAAAAGAAACCTGTAGAACATAAAGCTGCACCGGCTGAAGAAACGCAGAAACAGCAGGAACGTCCAAAACGGCGCAGGCGTGGCGGCAACAAAAATCGTCCCCGTTCATCCGGGCAAAAAAACACCGCTGTTAAAACAACCGGTAATAAAGAGCCACAGCAGAACAACAAAGAGCAAAAGCAGGTCAAGGTAAAAGAAACGACTGCAGCAGATAAAAATAATGGTGATACCGCACCCGGTGAAGTAAAAAAACGTAGACGCAGACGCAGACGCAGACGTCCGCCATCAGCTAATAATAGGGCATCTTCACCAACTCAGGATCAGAAAACGCAAGAGACAGCACCAAAAACTCCTGCTCCCGAGAACACAGCCAAGAGCGAGTGAACGAAGCAGCATGCAATGAACAACTGAGTTTCACCATTGATGAAACCCAGGATGGTCAACGCCTCGATACTGTCTTGACCAGACTCAGTGCCCTGAGCCGAAATCATATTCAGCAGTTGCTGAAAAATGAAAATGTCCGGAACCTGGCTGGAAAAACGATTAGACAGGCCTCGTTACGCGTCAGGGAAAATGAAACCTATCTGTTGAATATTCCAGCCCCGGTGCCACTTAAGCTGGAAGCAGAAGATATTCCGCTCGATATTCTGTTTGAAGATGAGCACCTGATCGTGCTGAATAAACCGGCTGGCATGGTGGTACATCCTGCACATGGGCATGATCATGGCACGCTGGTACATGCCTTATTGCACCACTGTGAATTACTGCCCGGCATCAATGGCATGCAACGCCCCGGCATCGTTCACCGGCTGGATAAAGGTACTTCCGGCAGTCTTGTGGTCGCCAAAAGTGAAATCGCTCACCGTCAACTCACCGAGATGTTTGCAAGGCATGATCTGAACCGGCAGTACATCGCTTGGTGCAGAGGCAATCCCCGATGGCATCAAAAGCGCATTGAGCTATCCATTGGCCGTCATCCTCAACATCGTCAGAAAATGGCAGTGAATGAGAATGGAAGAGATGCAATTACAGATGCTGAAGTCGAACAGTCGTTCGGCCCGTTCAGCCGATTACGCCTGCGCCTGCATACCGGTCGTACACACCAGATTCGCGTTCACCTGTCATACGAAAAACTGCCAATTCTCGGCGACCCGATCTATGCCCGCAGTTACAATCCCGCCATGGATATCCCTGAACCGACCCGAACCGCCATTCGCGCCCTCAATCATCAGGCCCTGCATGCGCAATTGCTGGAGTTTATACACCCGATCAGTGGTCAGCCACTCAGTTTCAAAGCTCCCCTGCCGGATGATTTAATACAACTCACCCATGCGCTGACTGAGAATTATGGCTAAACCTGCTTTTATTCGATCGAAAATATTGGCTAATCATGGCTTTACAGGAATTTTCACCTTGCGGCAGGGAGGCATCAGTTCCGCCCCATTTGATGAACAGAATTTTGGTAGCGGGCTTGGAGATTCCGATAGCAATATCAAACACAACCTGCATCGGCTAATCAAAGCTGCCGCACTGCCATCCATACCGCATCAGGCCATACAAGTTCACCAAACAGATCTGCTATGGTGCAACAGACAGGGGTACATGCATCAACAACATGCAGATATTTTATTAAGCAATCAGGCCCATACAGCAGTCGCCGTACGCGTGGCAGATTGTCTGCCTGTTCTGCTGGCTGATCCAAAAACAGAAATGATTGCAGCCGTGCACGCCGGCTGGCGTGGCACAGCCGCCGGCATCATCAAACATGCTATTCGATCCATGCTTGATCATGGCGTAAAGCGGAAAAACCTGTTGGCCGTACTTGGCCCCTGTATTGGCCCCTGCTGCTTCGCCATTGGTAATGAAACGGCCACTGCCCTGGAACAAAGTACAGGTGGCGCAACAAACTGCATTTCCCGCGCAGCGGAGATCCATGCCGATCTGCCGGAGATTAACCGGCTACAACTGATCGAGTCCGGTATAACCGGCGTTCATATTGAAACAATCACAGCCTGTACAGCATGTGATCCCGAACGTTTTTTCTCCTTCAGGCGTGATGGCAAGCGTACTGGTCGTCACCTTGCCGTTGTCGCCACCCCATTGAGCACGTAAGCTTCGCTGATGAACCTGAACCTTCCCAAGTTGATCCTGCCCCTTGTTGTTATCGCCCTGCTGATGAATGGCTGCGCCACGAATGACAAGCTGTACAAAAGTGGCGCCCAGCAAGAGTATGAGGCAGCCAAACAGCTGATGAAAAAGGGCAGTTATGGTATCGTTGCCATGGATCTGGATAAATTCAGCACCAAATATCCTTATAGCCGCTACGCCACTCAGGCTGATCTTCTGCGTATTTTTGCAGCCTATAAGGATGATCAATATATTCTGTCCGAAACGCTCAGTAAGCGTTTTATTGAAAAACATCCACGCCATGCAAATGTGGACTATGCCAAATACATGTTGGCGATGAGCTATTACAAGCAGCGTTCATCTGCAGAGAAAGATGCAAGCATGAACCAGTTGGCTATTGATGCCTTCAAAGTGTTGCTTAATGAACACCCGGAAAGCGCCTATGCCAAAGATGGTAAAAACCGCTTACAATCACTGTACAATTCACTGGCCAAACACGAGTTGACAGTTGGGAAATTTTATTATGATAAAGATCACTTCGTAGCTGCCGCCAATCGTTTCCAGGAAGTAGTACGCTTATACCAGACAACACCCTCTATTGAGGAATCGCTATATTATCTTGCCGCTTCCTATGCAAAAATGGGACTGGCTACGGATGCGCATCAAATTGCCTTATTGCTCCGGCATAACTATCCGAACAGCTCATGGAGTTCAAAAGCTGAACGGTATCTCTGACATTTCACTGTACACATATCGCCGATCGACCTTGAATTCAGGGGTACGCTGAAAAAGTCAGCGTACCCGCGTGAACCAAGGGCGAGCCGTCAGAGAACTAAACGTGTAAGTGCCTGATTCTGTGTGTGAATGCAGACACTTATTCAGGATGTATTCCTGAAAATATCTCAAACGCATGGACACATTGATGCGGCGAGAAAATATTTTTGACTGAATCAACCCCACTCATCGGCTGGAAAATCATCGACCATGATGGCAGCTCTGACAGCTGACCGTGTAGCTTTCAGCAAACCGGCTTCTTCCCTGCTTAATGTATGTTCGTTTACCAGACTCTCTATCCAAACATCATAAGGCTGATCCGGTCCGTGTATTTTACCGTTATTGCGCAATTTGCGTTCAACAGGTTCTGCACGGATGGTCATGGACATGGCATGGTGCAATCGTCCGGTCAAATCATCCTCGGAATCAGGTGCATAAATCCCTGCAGTCAAGCGATCGCGTGAAGCAGATGGCTCAATCAGCATGCTGGCCACCTGATGTGTCAAATGATCCCCGGGCATATGTAAACGACGTCCCAAAGGAAAAGCCCAAACCCTCATCTTCCAGGCCACCGGGCGAACAGGGAAATTGCTGATCACACCATCCAGCGCCTGCTGCACATGATACAGACAAAACTGGCAAGCCCAGTGTACCAATGGCAGATCCGCTTTCGGACGTCCATCATCTTCAAAACGTTTCAACACAGCCGAACAGAGATACAGATAAGCCAGTGCATCAGCAAATCGCCCCGAAATCGATTCCTTGCGTTTTAAGGCACCAGCCAATACCAGCAGAGCGAGATCAGCCATAGCCGAGGTAGCTGCACTAAAGTGGGCGACCTTTTTATAATACCGTCCTGTAACACCTGCCACCGGAGATGGAACCAACCAACCTCCTGAAGCACCATAAAGCACAGCCCGTGCCGCATTAGCCATGGTATAGCTGAGATGCGACATCAGCGCCTTGTCGAAGCGATTCACACCCTCTTCTCCGTCGATGGCAGCTGCTGCAATCTCCTCCTGCAGATATGGGTGACAACGCATTGCACCCTGCCCGAATACGATCATGCTGCGGGTCAGGATATTGGCACCTTCAACCGTAATTGCTACAGGAATAGATTGATAGCTTCGTCCAAGATAATTTGAGGGTCCCATGCATATCCCTCGTCCACCATGGATATCCATGGCATCATCAATCACCTGTCGCATAGACTCAGTCAGGTAACGTTTAGCAATCGCCGTCACCACGGCCGGCTTTTCACCGGCATCCAGCGCCGAAGTCGTCAACCGGACGCCAGCATCCATCATGTACGTCAGGCCACCAATACGAGCCAGGGCTTCTTCAACACCCTCAAACCGACCAATAGAGGTTTTAAACTGTTTGCGCAAACGCGCATAAGCGCCGGTTGTATCACTGGCCATTTTACCTGCTGCCGCACTCAACGATGGCAGCGAAATACCCCGCCCGATCGACAACCGTTCAACCAGCATGCGCCAGCCATGGCCGATCATATCCTGTCCTCCGATCACCCAGTCCATCGGAATAAATACATCCGTGCCGGTATTCGGACCATTCTGGAAAGCAATACCCAGCGGATCATGGCGTCGACCGATTTCCACTCCGGGCGTTCCGACCGGAATCAGGGCGCAGGTGATGCCAAGGTCATCCTGTTCGCCCAGCAGATGTTCAGGGTCGTAGACATGAAAGGCCAGTCCAAGCACCGTAGCCACCGGACCCAGCGTGATATAACGTTTTTCCCAGTTTAACAGCAGACCAAGCGTCTCTTTGCCCTCGAACTCGGCCTTGCACACGATGCCCGTATCCGGAATCGCCCCAGCATCCGAGCCGGCCGACGGAGCGGTTAAAGCGAAACATGGCACTTCCTCGCCACTGGCCAAGCGCGGCAGGTAATAATCCTTTTGCTCTTCAGTACCATAAGCCATCAGCAGTTCTGCCGGGCCCAATGAATTGGGCACCATGACCGTGACAGCAGCTGCTGAACTGCGGCTGGCAATTTTCTGAATCACACACGAATGCGCATAGGCGGAAAACTCCAGCCCGCCATAACTCTTGGGGATAATCATGGCGAAAAAGCCATTTTGTTTGATAAAATCCCAGGTCGGTTGCGGCAGATCACACAATTCATGATTGATCTGCCAATCATCAAGCATGGCACAAAGCGCTTCAGTTGGTCCGTCAATAAAGGCCTGTTCATCTTCCGTCAATTTCGGTGCCGGAGTTTTCAGCAGAACATCCCAATCCGGATTGCCCTGAAAAAGCTCCGCGTCCCACCACACAGTCCCTGCTTCAATGGCTGCTTTTTCTGTATCGGACATCGGCGGCAGTGATTTTTTTATAAGGTTTTTAACCGGTATGCTCACCCACTTCTTGCGAATGTCATCCATCGCAAAAAAGACAAAGGCTGCCGCAATGATCAGCAACAGCACAAAGCCGATCCATCCACTCATGCCGGCAAACATCAACACCACATCAGCCAGTGCCAATATTCCGAGCCACGCCTGCAATGCAATACCACCTCGAGTCAGCAGAAACAACACTCCAAACACAACAATCAGTAGTAGAATCCAGAACATGGCAACCTCCATCTACACCTGTTTTGTCCTTAGTATAGCTGTTTATCTTTCATCAGACCAACAAAAAGGGGCTCCCGAAGGAACCCCTGTCTGAATACTTCTTTTGTATTGGATATCAGAAGCTGTGAGAAACTGATACTGCAAGAATATGCGAATCAGACTTATATTGACCATTCTTGACCGAATCGGGAGCCCCTAAAGGAGTGCCGGGTGACTGCGTCTGATCCCTGTTGACAAAATAAACATAGGCATAGGCCAGATCTATCGTAGTCTGAGAATTGAAGTCATATCCATAACCGACTGAGAAAATATGCCTGTCATTACCGGGAATTGCCGGCGAAAAGTCCACATTTTCAATTGGCGTGGGATCAAAGACATAACCAAAACGTGCACGCATTTGAGGGTTATATTTCCATTCGACGCCAGCCCTGATAGCTACAGTTGAATTCCAGTTCTCTGGAATAGATGTGCCACCAGTCACAGGGGCCAGTACAAGCCCCTGAAGCGTTGATATAGCCGCCCGATAACCCGCACTTCCATACTTAATATTAATCGCATCGAATGTTTTCCAGTTCACCCAATCCACATCAAGACTAAGCAACCATGCATCATCGGGCCTGTACGCCAGACCAACATTCACCTGATCCGGCAATGTCACTTTCGTTGTCGCTATGCTGGTTGTTCCTCCGAGTAGTACCAGGGTCGACTTGGCCCGTGCATCACCATTAATATCAATCTTGATCCGGCTACGATAGGTCACACCCAGACTGAATTTATCATCCTGATACATAATAGATGCATTGCCACCCCAGCCATCACCATTGCCGTTCATGTTTTGCAGCGTGCTGTTCAAATCAACATTATTGACATAGGCGTAATCAAAACCACCGGCAATAGAAAAATGATCACTGAGCTTGAAGATGACACTGGGATTGACCATCAGCATCTGGATACGAGAAAATGTGGCTTTTGTAGCAAATGGTGCCGTATTCGGCCACTCCGTCTCCAAACCGAAAGGGGCGTTGACACTGATTGATGCACCCAATCTGGAGCTCTCATCCATGTAAGTATAATACGCATGCGGCACAAAGAATGTCTGGCTTTTTGCACTGGTTGATACTGTGACCGGAGCCCCCCCAGCCCCTTTGGATGCTGCATTCGGCGTATAGTCTGCACCAGGTGCAATAATAGCATCGCCACCTACCATAATTTGACTGCCGGTCGTAAATGCTACACCAGCCGGGTTATGCCAAGCTGCTGAGGCATCATCAGACACCGCAGTGAAAGCACTGCCCATACCGGATGATCGGGTGGCCATCTCTCCGATCTGGAACCCGCCAGCCTGAGCGGTTTGAAGCCCTGCAAACAGCATAATAAACAAAATAATCAATCGTCTCATATTACTCATTCCCTCCAGAAGTGATGCAGTGAGCATAGACAATTCACCCGATTTTGCAAATATACTCGTTCTGGATGTGTCAGAAGCGCAACAGAAAGCGTACCAGCCGTTTTGTTGTAGCTGAAAACAATTTATCCGTATAAAAACTGCCGG
>CAZBEN010000026.1:0-16109 GCA_964490955.1 uncultured Zetaproteobacteria bacterium
ATGTCGGAAACCGGCAAGGATCATGTCGCCATTGCGCTGGCAGATCGCACTGTTCAGGCCGAGCGTACGGATAACGGCATTCGGGTCGAAATGGGTGCAGCCGCCATTTCCGGCCAAACCGATGCCCATATCGACGTGGAGATCGGCAATCCGCACAGCGTGTTTTTTGAGGCAGTGGAACATTTCCCGGTCGACCGCAATGTAGAGATTGTCACCGGCCAGATTGCCGACCATGTGTATATTGATATTATTGAACGCGGCGCAGGCCATACGCTGGCCTGCGGCTCAGGCGCCTGCGCCGCCACTGCCGCCATCTGGCATGCCGAATCGCATGTGCGTCCGCTGACCATCGAAATGCCCGGCGGCACCGTCACCGTTTCCGGTTCACCGGACAACCTGATTCTGGAAGGCGAAGTCAGCAAAACTTTTGAAGGCGTCTTTCACCTGGAAGCCTGAAGTGACGCTGCGCGAACGCGCGGCAGCCCTGAAAGCCAACAGCTACGCCCTCTACCTGGCCTCCCGAAATCCGCGCACACCGGCGGCGGTTCGCTGGTTGTGCCTCGCCATCATCGCTTATCTGCTCTCTCCAATCGATCTGATTCCCGACTTTATCCCGGTGATTGGCTACCTTGACGATGTCATCCTGCTGCCGCTGGCCATCGCGCTGGTGATCCGCATGATTCCCGACGATATCTGGCATGCCTGTAAGCAGCAGGCAGCTGAAGAACTGGCGATCTCCTCCCCTTATACGCGATGGGTCACCATCACCATCGTCACGATTTGGGTCGTGTTGGCGGGTTGTTTGATACTGCTCTGCTGGCGCTGGCTAAATGGCCAATGAACCCACACCCCACCACAGAAATTTTGACTTGCATCCGGATAACTTTGACCCATAATCCGCGCTCCCGAAAGGGGCGTCTGAGGGCAGGTAGCTCAGTCGGTAGAGCAGAGGACTGAAAATCCTCGTGTCGGGGGTTCGATTCCCTCCCTGCCCACCACTAATATCAAGGACTTACGGAAACGTAAGTCCTTTTTTTGTTTTTCATCCAGCTTACATGTAGCCATCCTAACTAACCTTACATCACTCATTTGCCTTCAGACTGAATTATCCGGAAAAACTTGGCAGCAGTGGAATAAGAATCCCATCCCCCCTCAAGTATTCACCGTGCAGTTTCCATGCACCATTATTTATGAATAGTCCGGGCTGCAATGAATTGTTAGCGTGTGGCAGATGATGGAACAGTCATGAAGCAAATCGTGCATTTGCCGGAAAATTTACCGCTGTTATTTGAATTGACCCTGGTTGCGACGCTTGCCTGGGTTGTATCGGGGTGGTTGCTTCCGTCTGACGAACTCAAGCCATTCGGATCGTTTCAAAATACGCGGCAAGCAACGACTACACTGCCGGATATAACCGGATTGCTGACTGTTCCACTGTTTGGAAAAATCCAGCAGATCCAATCGCCCAAGCCTGTGGCGAAAAAGCCCAAACCTGTGGTCGTGAGTCGCCTGAACATCAAGTTATTGGGCACCATTGTGGCAGGGGAAAATTCCGCCGCTATCGTTGCTGTTGCCAAACGCCGTGAGCAACAGGTTTTCTTTATCGGAGACCGAATCCAGCCAGGCGTGATACTGAAAGAAGTTGAAGCCGAAGCTATTGTGGTGGAACGGGGCGGCAAACTGGAACGAATATCGCTTGAACAAGGTGCCAAGCTGATATCTACCCCTGTGCCGGGAGCTGTTTTTGAAGGCAGCCCGAGACAGACTTCGGTTCAACTGACAAGTGTAAAATTGAACCGGGGCCGTTTGCAACAACAGCTGCAAAATTTCCCTGTACTGATGACGCAGGCAAAGGCCGCGCGTCATTTTGTAAACGGCAAGCCGAAGGGGTTTGCCATCACCCAAATCGCGCCGGGTTCATTGTATCAGCAGGCAGGATTGCAGAATGGTGATATCATCCTCAGTGTTAATGGTAAAGAAATCACCGGTGCCCAGCAGGCAATGAATATGTACCAAACACTGAAAAATGCAGCAGCTATTGACCTTGAATTGATTCGAGCCGGTCAGGTTCGGCAGATTCATTATGATATCCGCTAACTAGACAAACATCGAATATGTATCTGGAACATTTCGGGCTGAAAGACCTGCCCTTTTCGATTGCACCTAATCCGCGCTATCTTTATTTCACGCATCAGCATCAGGAAGCGCTGGGTCACCTGGTATATGGGCTGAACAGCGCCGGAGGCATCATTCTGTTGACCGGTGAAGTGGGTACCGGCAAAACCACCATCAGTCGTAAACTGCTCGAAGATATACCGGAAAATATCGACATCGCATGGATCGTCAATCCAAGGCTGTCAGTAGAAGAGCTGCTGGCGGCCATATGTGATGAACTTGGCATCGATTACCCGGATGGTAACAATAGCATTAAAATATTTACCGCCCTGATCAGCGCCTATCTGATCCGTGCGCACGGCAATGCCCGCAATGTAGTACTGATGATCGATGAGGCGCAAAACCTCTCTCCCGAAGTACTGGAACAACTGCGCCTGTTGACCAACCTGGAAACCAGCGAACGTAAACTGCTGCAGATTGTACTGCTGGGGCAGCCGGAATTAAAAACCATGCTGGAAAGAACCGATTTAAGGCAGTTGGCTCAGCGTATCACGGCCCGTTATCACCTGCATCCGCTGAGCAAGGTGGAAACCAGAGAATATATCCGTCACCGGCTGGCTGTCGGCGGTTGCAATAAAACAGTTTTTTCGCAGCGGGCAATGAACCTGATTCACCATCTCAGCCACGGGACTCCGCGCCTGATTAATCTGTTGTGCGACCGGGCTCTGCTCGGCGTTTACAGTGGCAATGGTGCCATGGTCTATCCAAAACATGTCCGGCAAGCCAGCCGAGAGGTGCTGGGCAAGGTTGAAACGCCGAAACGACGATTCCGTGTTCCTGTTGTAGTCACGGTTTTGCTGATCGCTGCCGTCGCAATCGTTGCAACCGGCGTATGGCAGAAATCGCCGCTACATTTGAAATCGGGATCGGCGCTTCAAAACACACTATCGTCCACACCCGAAGTTGGACTGAAACATCGCAATACGGCTACAGCAAAAATAGTGCATAACCCGCTACCCGACCAGATTGCTGAACCGGTAACAATCAACATGCAGGAACCCCCACCGACTGCAGATATTGACCGGCAAGCCGCAAAAAAAGCGCCCAATGCCACCACCACAGCAGGAAAAAATGGAATCATCCCTGCGGATTCCGTCAAACCATGGAAAATCATAGAAGAAACCGGCACCAGAACCCTGGCATTCCAGACACTGGCCAGGATATGGCATACCGGTCTGGCTTCGACAGAAGGGCAGCCATGCGATCAATTGATGAATAAAAAACTCTTCTGCCTGTCGCAACGCACGAACCTGTGGCTGCTTCAGAAATTCGATCGTCCGGCTATATTCCGGATTGGCGATCATGACGGCAGACTTCACTATGCCGTTATCCGCTCAGCTTCAGATGGCCGCGCGGTCATCCAACTGGGTAAACAGCAGTGGAACATACGCCTGTCTGAACTGAAACAACGATGGCAGGGCAGCATGACCCTGATCTGGATTAAACCGCCGGGATATAAAAAAGACCTGCAAAAAGGCGATTCCGGCAAGGCGATCGAATGGCTGGCCCGTCAACTGGACCACATTCAAGGCAGCATGATTCCACCCGGACAAAATCATACGATGGATGCCGTACTGGAAGACCGTCTGAAAAATTTTCAGAAATCGGAAGACATACCAGCGGATGGTATAGCAGGCGTACTGACACTGATGCGTATCAATGAACGAATCGGACTGGATAGCCCCAGACTTCAGACTGTGGCCACAAACTGATGTCCTATATTCTCGATGCACTGAAAAAATCCGAGCAACAACGCGCCGCCTTGAATATTCCGCCTGAGGCACCGGCGCCCGCCCGTCAAGCGGCATCAGCAATGCCCCGCTTACGCCTGTCACTGGTAATATTACTGGTGTTACTGACAGCTGGATGGTTCATCGCCCGGCTACAAACACCTGATAATCAACAATCTTCCCCGGCTGTTTCCACACAGATGACAGCCAAACCGGCCACCTCGGAGCAGTCCACCTCAGAACAAACGATCTCCAAACAGGTCGGCCCAGAACAGTCCATCGCCAAACAGGATGCCTCTCATCATGTCGTCTCCCAACAAACCACAACCGGACAGACAGCATCCGTGCCAGCTGTCGCATCCGAACCAATTACAGCCCCGGCAGCAACCGTTCGCCAGCCACTGCCCGGTGAAATCGAAAAACGCAGCCATATCATTGCAAAGACTACAGCCAAACCACCAATCCAGAATAAGGCGCTGCCCGAACAACCCGATATCTCCGCCAAAAGCTCGTCAGGGCATGCACCTGTCAGTCGCCCCGAAGCAAAAGTGGTTCCTATATTCAAGCCAATCACGCCCACATCACCTGTCAGCAGAAGCACGAGTCGTTTTCCGGATATCGACACCGATGCATCGCAAGCACAAGCAGCACCGGCAAATGCGGACATACGTTCATTAAGTGAGTTACCCGTATCTGTGCAGCAATCGCTTCCCGCCATCAACATCGAAGGCCATATCTATGATGACCGTCCGGCTAGGCGCATGGTTATTGTAAACGGAAATATACGCAGGGAAAAACAGCCCATCGGCAACGGCCTGAGGCTGGAAGAAATCACTCCGGATGGCGTTATTCTAAGCTATCAGGGCAATGTTTTTCACATGGGTGTATTTGAACGATAACAGTGATTATTGCTCGGTAACCAGAGCATGTGACGCGAATCAGTCGCCGCTAAGCCCCGCTCTAATATGGACATGGCCAGGTGAATCAGCCGCCTGGAGTTTCAAACTATTCAGCCCCAGATTGCGCTCGGCAAGTGCATGGATAAATTTGAGTGTTGCATCATAAGGTACGTTTTTCATGCTGATCATGAGTCGCTTCTGTCCTCCAGTGGGAGTTATCTGTGGCGTGATCCGGGTCATAAAATGCCTCACCCCTGTCTGTCGGGCAAGACGTTCCACTGTAGTCATCATATTTTCAGCAACGCTGCCACCCTTTCGCTCTGCCGCATGCTCTACCAGATAGCGCGCCATTTTCTCTGCCTCTACCGCCTGCGTCTGAACTGCGACCAGGTTCTCACGCAAAGCATCGTGCCTGTCCTTGAGTGGCAGCAGCAGGCCGAACAGTATAATCATCACAGGCAATAGCACGGCAGCAACCAGCACCAGGCGCTGTTCCCGACTGCCCAGCTGCTGGTAGCGTGGCAGCCATTCCTGTTCAAATCGTTGAATAAGTGGCACAAGTTGCAACATCAGCTTCTCTTTCATGACCATGTCATCCTGAACTTAACCCGGTTGCCGCTGAGATCGGTGTCCAGCAGTTTGACTTTTTTCCCGGTTTGTTTCTGCAACGCCTCACGAATCCGGTTCATGGTCTGTAAATCCGTAGCACCCCCTGACATTGTCATCATGCCATCGCGAAATGATAACTCCCTGATTTTCCAGGGTGTTTGCTGATAAACCCGATGCACAGCGACAATCTGTCGCAACCACACTGTAGCATCATGACCGCTTGCCCCGATCGATCTTCCACCGGCAGCTTTACGTAGCTGCGCCATGGCATCAATCATCACGGCCTCATTCGGCAAGCCCGTGTGAAATGCCGTTACAATACGCTGCTGTGCTTCCCTGAGTTGTACATTGAGACGATGATTCTGCCACATCATACCTGTCGCCCAAATCACCGTTAGAGCAACCGCCATTGCCAGCGTGCGGCGCCATGGCTTGAGATTCCCCAACGGGGATTCGGTCCGCCATCGACCATGTCGAAAATTCAACCCCGATGCGGCATCAACAGCCAGATTAGCTTCATTGCGACCGGGAAGCTCAGACAAATCTGCACTTTCGCCCTGCCACAACGACAGGTTCAAGGCTTTCTGCAATACCACCGGTAATCGGCCAACCGCCATACCACCATCGTCTTCCCAGCCCATGGCCTGCAGCGAACGCAGGATATTTTCAGCCAGTTCAGTGCATTGGTGTTCCAACAATGCAGCGCCCCAGTTCAAACGCCGCATACCATGCCAAAATCCGCCTGCTGTTTGACTTCCATCACCACCGGACCAAACACCGAAACATATACCGCTCACATCAGCATCCAGCACTGCGACAGCACCTTCAAACTGTTTTGCATTCGGGTTTGCCTCGAGTATCGCATTCAGCCGCACCCAGATATCCACACCGATATAACTCGCCTGCCGCCAGCCTTCATACGCATCTATCTGCTTACGAACAGTTTCCGGCAACCCGAACATCATGCCTGCCACACCATCTCCGGCAGATCCACCCTGCCAGGCAAGCCACCAGTCTTCCGCCTGCTCGCTGGAATGTTCTTCCAGTTCCTGGCCTAGAATTTCCTGATCGATAAAACTGGTTTGAGCCAGTGGCAGCAAAAATGCCCTGCTCAACAGGTACTCAACGGGCAGTAACACGGTCGATACCACAGCAGTATCGGGGAGTTCGAGAAAAGTAATTTCAGGCAGAGCAACTTCATCCCCGGCAGTCAGGGTAAAGGTATTTCCATCCACATCTGTCGCCAGCCAGTCGGTACCATCAAAACTGACACGTAATGTGCGGGGCTCCATATCATCCATCATTGTACTTTCCCTGCCTTAACCAACGTCATAGCGCGCTCGACACGTTCACTGAATAAAAGAATTATTTTTCCGGGTTGCCCTCCGCCAGACTGTCGCCGCAGCATAAATTTCTCCCTCAATATCACGCGCCCGAAGCGTGCCTCTGTTCGCACCATAAAGATATCACTGGTAACGCTCAAGTAGCCCTTGTTCACTGCCACCGCCCATGCCCTGTCCCGCAAGCCCAGATCAATAGTGTTAAATGGCCGCTCAGCAATAAATATCTCAGCATCAGCACGGGTCATTTTCGGCATGATCGCCATCAATACTTTCATTCCAGCCGTATTAATATTAATAGCAGAAAAGCCACTGGCCGGCACTTCGCGCACCACTGCCACTGAGACTAACCGGTTGACGATTTTGTCATCAAAGCCGCGAATCAGGCGCAATTCCTGCCAGCGGTCCAGCGGCGCATTTTTGACATGATAATCCCTGTTATAATAAGCAGAATCCTCCGCACCAGCTGTACCATGCGGCTGGTCATCAGCATCCATCCAGTCAATCAGCGCATCGACCAGCCCCGTATCCAGATCCAGCATGGTGAACAGCGTCTTGACCTGTTTCTCGACTTCGGCCACCACCTTGCCATTTTTATCGACCAGTGCATTGAGATTGATAAACCGGTTCGTATCAATGATATGTCCAAATACACTGCCATCATCGATACTGAAGGGCGGCGTGTCCTGAGCCCAGCTTTCATCCAGATCATCTGTTTGGGTCTTCTTGCCGTCATCACTGAGTATCTTGGCCGATAATACCAGGGCAGACTGGCTGGCCTGTTCGGCCCATACAGCATTCTGACTGTTTTCAGCCCGTCGCAGCGACAGCATATCTTCATATGCAGCACTGACCGCCCATGTACTGATCAGTGCCACCAGCCCCAGCACAATAATCAGCGCCGCACCGCGTTCCTTCCTGTGATCCGGCAAACAGCCCGGTACTGCATCATTCCTGCATTTCACAGTTCGCTGCCAACCAGCACCGGCACCCACCACTGTCGCTGCCCTGTTACTTCATTGCCATCACTTGCTTTCATAGTCACACGCACGGCTTTTGGCCAGATAAATGCCTGAGCGCTGAAGTTCCAGTCCTGCCGCCAGTTTCCCCGGCGATCCCATATCTCCACAGACCATGAAGCAATCTTGCCAAAGTCCCAGCGCATAGGTTTCATCTGGTTTCGCGCAAACAGCAAACGCGATTCGCGCATCAAATGACTGTTGTCTTCATCGATATAATAATGCACCTGGCTGATTGACTGACGTCCGGGCTCCCGTACCAGTAGCCAGAGCTGATCAAACTCGATATCACCCCGGTTATCATTCCGGATTCGTAGCGGTGCAAGCTGGTTGGCTCCCGGTTGCTGGGCTGCTTTTACGCCGTTTTTACGGGGTGCAGCCGTTAAGTACCGGATATCTGAACGCAACTGTTTAGCTACCCAACCGGATTTTTCCTGAGCCAGCCGCACTTCACTGAGGATTTCGAAGCCATTACCCGCTGTTCCAAGTGCAGCATAGGACAGACCTGCAATCAGGCCGAACACGGTCAACGCCATCAACACTTCAATCAGCGTAAAACCTCGCGGCTCTGGATCGGTCACCGGACCTCCCTGTACAGAAACACGGTCACTTTCGGCTCATTCAGCGCTTTGACGCTGACATTCTGGCGCATAAAACCATCCAACATCGTTTTTTCACTCCAGCTGCGCCAATCAAGCTGGATATCACCTGCTTCAATCACACCTTGCTGTTCATCGAGACTGGCAGAGGCAATAGTCAATTCGACCAGCTTGTTGCGTGCACTATTCATCGCCAGTTCATGCATCATCAGGCTATGCTGAATATTGGCCGAAGAGCCGAGACGCCCCATCAACACAACCAGTGCAGTGGCAGCAATCATTAACGCGACCAGCGCCTCAATCAGGGTAAATCCTGATTCGTTATTGACCATCTGATGCTTTCTCAACATGAATTCCGCCCGGTCCAGGGCGTAACCGGACTATCAATTGCCGGCCGTTAGCTGGCTCGGCGGCCAGCACAATATCGGCAATCTGACTGATCCCCTCAGGTAACAGCAGTATGTCGGCCAGTACCGGTTCTGTATTTTTTGTTTCTCCATCAACACCTTCGGTCAGTGGCACTGTCGGCTTGATTTCAACAACCTGAAACCCTTCAGGAAGCTGATAAGGCTGATAAGGCCGATCCAGTAACGTCTGCCATGCGCCTTCCTGATCGGCAGACTGGAGCTGATAACTATGCTGACGGAATCTGACCCTGAAAGTGTTACCTGCCAGCGTCGCTTCTTCGCTGGCCAGCCTCAACACCTGCGCCAGTCTTTTACCCTCATCATCAATCGATACAGACACGGTGGAAAAATACGAAGGGGCAACCATCATCGAAGTCACTGCCATAATCACAATGACCAGCAAAAGCTCCAGTAATGTAAAGCCGGCATCAGTTTTCCCGGATACCATCTTCATACCACCAAACTCATATCAGCAAGTATGATCAGACCAGCGTCAGTTTTTTACTGCCAACTGCCAATATCAGCATCGAACCCGCTACCTCCGGCCTGGCCGTCCGCACCATAGGAAAGAATATCGAAATCGCCATGCACGCCCGGCGACAGATATACGAAATCGTTGCTCCACGGGTCTTTTGGCAGCGAGTCCATATAACGTTTACCATCCTTGCCTGCCGTTGCCAGCACCTGCAAATTGCCGGAAGCAGGATATTTACCATGCTGCAGACGATACAGTTTTAATGCCTGACCGATATTTTTCATCTGTACCTTGCAGGCATCCACTTTGGCTTCGTCGGCACGTTCAAGAAAACGTGGTGCCACCAGTGCTGCCAGTACGCCGATAATGACCAGTACCACCATAATTTCCAGCAAAGTAAATCCTTTTTCGTCTTGGCCGCGGCTTAATATTGTTCCGTTCTTTTGCATGATTCTTCCTCTCATTTTCATCAAATCATTTAACCCCTGAACCACAAAGCTTCGCAAAGTAAAAAATGAACAGCGGATGACTGGCCCATGATATTACTCTACCTCACTACTGTCCGCTTCAGGTTTTTGATACCCGCCTATGCAGGAATGTCTTGTAAGTATACCGGATAACGCACTGACTGTTTCACTTCTCACTCATCCAGAAATCATTGCGCGCCAGTGGGTCATATAAGCGTTTTTCGCCGTCTATGACCAACCATAAGCCGTTTTGCAAATCATCATGCTCATGAATGATGCGATCCATAGCCAGCCACGAACCAAACAGCAGACCATGCCGATTCACCGCCTGCGTAGCATATAGCGAACAGACCGGATAGGAAGGACACGATCGTCCATCCATCTGCCCGATCACATGGCGGTAAAATTGCATAAACATAGCCTCCGGCCCAGACAATGGCGGCAATATTGCCTGCCACAGCATGGCAAAACCGAAACTGGCTGTTGCCAATAATCCATAGAGCTTGGGAAAGGTACGCGACATTACCATCATGACCATGGTCTGCCTGGTAAACCCGAGGCCTGCCAGACACCCTGCCACCAGGCCATATAGGTTTCTGCATTGCTTCGTTCCGCCAGTGATATGGATGAAAACACTGTACCCGACCACAACCAGACAGTGATCAGCGCAAAAAATACCGTGACCGGCCCCATGCGTCTTTTTGCAGCCCATACCGTTAAAATCAGCATCGGCCAAACCATCAGTGCCGCTATGCCCGCATCATGCCAGCGCCCCTGCAAGGCATGTCCGCCCCCCGGTGCCATTACAGCAATAAGCGTTGCAGGCCATCGTTTTGTATCCTGTAATAACGGGTGCATCACCGCATAGGCAGCAGCCAGCGCTATATGTTGATTAGGTCCGGACTGAGCGGGGAATAATGTTTGATGCGACATACGCATGCGGATCAATTGCTGTGCAGCCAATAATCGCTGTCGCCAAACGGTTTGCATCGGCATTGTTTCAACCAGCGTTCCCAGTGATGCTACGGCAGCCTGATCATCGCCTTGGGCCGCCATATTCACGGCATGGCGATAAGCAGTTGCCGGATCCGCGTGACAGGCAGGCAGGTACACCAGTAATACCAGCAGGATATACCCGATATACTTCATTTCACCAGCTGGTTCATCTCGGCGATGGGAAGCAGTATTGCCATAGCCAGCGCGCCCACACCCACCGCCATAAACATCACCAGCAATGGTTCGGCAATGGTCAACATCCGGCCCAGATTACGCGACACCTCTTTTTCATAGTGATCGGCGATGCGCAACAGCATGGCGTCCAATTGTCCACTCTGCTCGCCGACAGCCAGTAACTGGATAGCCATAGAGGGGATATAACCACCACTTTTCAAAGCCGTAGCTAACGATTCGCCTTCTCGCAGGCTTTCTCTGGCCTGCTCGCCAATAGCTTTCAACGGCAACAACGACCAACTCTGATTGGCGATTAACATGGCCGCCAGAGCCGGTACACCGCCGGCCAGAAGCATACCCAGTGTACGGGAAACCCGGGCTGTTTCTATTGTCACCAACAGGGTTGAAATACCGGGCAGCCGCAGCAGAAAGATATCCCTGCGCTGGTGTATCGACTCATTACGCATCAGCAGTTTATAAGCCAGCAATAAGCCGGCAATCAGAACCACCAGCCAGCCCCCATGTTCACGTAAAAAATCGGACAGCGTAATCACCACCTTGGTCAGGGCAGGTAAATCACCACCGGCACGTTCGAATACCGCCACCATTTTTGGTACCACAACGGTCATCAGAAACAGCATGACCAGCATACCGAAAGCAAGAATAATAGCCGGATACAATGTGGCCGACAGCAAATCCTGATTCAGTTTCTGGCGATGCTCCAGCAGTTGCGCCAACCGTGACGCAACTGCTTCCAGTTGACCTGTTTCCTCGCCAGCGGCAATCATATTGCAGATTACTTCATCGAAATGCTGAGCCCGCAATGCTTCGGCCAGCGAACCGCCTTCCAACACCTTTTTGCGAATAGTAAACACTACCCGGCGTGATGCCTGTTTACTCATGCCATCGGTAATCGAGCCCAATGCATCAGTCAACGGCATGCCCGCTTCGGTCAATGTCGATAATTGTTGCAGAAAGAGCACGGTCTCGGATGCATTCAGGCGAGTCTGGCTCACACCACCCTTGCCCTGATGCTGTTTTTCAATAGTCGCAAGTTTGCGCACCACCAGTTGGCGGGATTTCAGCTTTTGTCGTGCACCTCGCTCCGATTCAGCTTCGACTTCACCTTTTTGTCGTCGTCCACGCCCGTCCAGTGCCTCATAGGAAAAGATACTCACGGCTCAGTGGCAACCACATCTTCCATGGTCACGCGCAGTACTTCCTCGATGCTGGTAACACCGGCAGCCACATGGCGCGCCACATCCTGGCGCAAGGTAATCATATGCTCTTTTTTGGCGATTCGCCGCATGGTTGGCAGGCCCTTGCCCTCATGAATGGCATTACGCATGGTATCGGAGACACGGGCCATTTCATAAATTGCCACCCGTCCGGCATACCCGGTCCCCATACACAGGTCACAGCCTTTGGCATCATAAATATGTGTCACGTCAGGATAGTCCTGTGGCCCTGTTTCAAGCATGATCCAGTCTTCTGGAGTCACCGGACGCTGCTGGCGACAATGTTTGCAAAGGCGGCGAACCAGACGCTGGGCCTGCACCATATTCAATGATGAAGCGACCAGATAAGGCTCCAGCCCCATATCCTGCAATCGCAAGATGGCAGACAATGCATCGTTAGTATGCAGGGTGGCGAACACAAGATGGCCGGTCAGCGAGGCCTGAATCGCAATCTCGGCAGTCTCCAGGTCACGAATTTCACCGATCATTACAATATCAGGATCCTGACGCAGGATGGAACGCAAACCGGCCGCGAAGGTGACGCCGATTTTCGGTTGCACCTGCATCTGGCCAACGCCCTCAATCTGATATTCAATTGGATCTTCAATGGTCATCACATTGCGATTCTTGCGGTCCACCTCCATCAGAGCGGCATAAAGGGTCGTACTTTTACCGGAACCGGTCGGGCCGGTCACCAGCACTATACCGTGCGGCGCTGTAATCGTTTCCTGCATCAACTGCAACTGCGGCGGACTCATACCCAGTTCAGGCAAGGTCAGCATGGCAGAACCACGGTCGAGCAAACGCATCACCACCCGTTCCCCGTGTGATGTAGGCAACAGAGACACACGCACATCCACCTCGCGTCCGGCAATCTTGACTCTGAATCGCCCGTCCTGCGGATGCCGTTTTTCAGCAATATCGAGCCCTGCCATCACTTTGACACGACTGGTTACCGCTGCCTGAACCCCCTTGGGCGGTTGTACAATCGTATGTAATACACCGTCAATTCGGAAACGAACCAGCACCCGGGTTTCAAACGGTTCAATATGGATATCGCTGGCTCGTTCCTTGAGCGCTTGAGATATCAATGTGTTAACCAGACGAATCACCGGTGCATCGTCTTCGGATTCGAGCAGGTCGCCGATCTCTTCCAGTTCGCGTGACAAGTCATCGCCGCCCATATCCTCAAGCATCTGTTCTGCAGATGCGCTGGCCATATCAAAGACCTGGTTGAGCGCAGTTAGTATCGCTTCTCTTGGGGCCAGCACCGGTTGCACCTCAGAGCCAAACAGGCGGCGACAGTCATCCAGTTGTTGCCATGGCCATTCCCCTTCATCACTAACCGCCACAGGGTTTGCAGCATCAGGCATTGGTTTCAGCGGCAATAGTGGCCCCGAACGTAATACCTGCAGAGAAAAATGCAGCGCGCGCTCCGAATCCACGAGATCACTGCCTAGTCTGGCCAGCTGCTTCATTTAGTTGTTGGCGCAACTTTGTTACTGGTAACAGCCTTTTTTACAGGCGGGCCCGGGGGTTGTTGCTGAACCTTCTGAACATTGAACATTTTTTTATTGCCCTGCTTTTCAATCTTGCCGGTTTTGTCTATCTTCATGTCAGGGCTTTCTTTTCCTTGGCCAGATGGCGCCAGATCAGCTGGCATCAGTTTCTTATCCAACGGAAATATAATAGTTCCCCCTTCCACAGGATGTTCATATAAATCCTTGATATCAATATATTTGTGGTCGGTAATTTCTTCAATCTGTTTACCGTTTTTAATGATATGCGGTTTGAGAAATACCATCAAATTGGTTTTGTTTGTCTGATTCTCGGTAAACTTGAACGGTTCACCCAATATCGGGATCGCGCCAAGGCAGGGAACACGCTGCACTTTGGATGAGTTATCATCCCGCATCAACCCGCCCAGCACAATCATCTGTCCGCCATTGGCCAGCACCACCGTCTTGATTGAACGCTTGCTGGTAATGATGCCACCTTCAGCAGCTGTGCCTCCATCCACAGAAGAAATTTCCTGATATATTTCCAGACGCACGGAATCACCATCGGAAATCTGAGGCGTCACGCGCAACGTCAAACCAACATCTTTGCGTTCGATGGTCTGGAACGGATTTGCCGTGCCTCCCTGGGTCACATTCTGACCGGTCAAAAACGGTACATTTTTACCCACCACAATTTCCGCCTCTTCATTATCCATGGTCAGTAAATTGGGAGTGGACAACACATTGGCATCGTTATCCGACTCTAGGGCATGCAACAGCGCGCCAATAGATAAAGCTTTATTGACAATGCCCAAAGTCAACCCGGTTGGCGCAGCAGAAGCCAGAGCTGCAGATGTACTAACAGGCGGAACAGCATTGGCATTATCAGCAACTGCTTTGCTGATCGGGCCGAGATTCTTGAAATTCTGCACACCTACGGTATTACCGCCTGCAGCCATCCACTCCACTCCGAATCGCTGGATGGCATTGCCACTTACCTCCACAATCAATGCCTCGATCAACACCTGACGCCGACGTATATCCAGCCTGTCAACGATACGGCCAACCGCTGTAATATCGCTGGGGTCAGCAGTAATCAACAATGCATTGGTAGCCTTGTCAGCCACCACCCTCACATTTCCAGTAAACAACGCTTTCTTCGCCCCCGTATTAGTTTCGGCTGAAGATTGCCCACCTACCAGTTCGTTGAGCACCTTGGCAACGTCTTCCGCATTAGCATGCTTAAGGTAGCGCACCTGCAAACGGCCACTATCCGATTCCGGTGCAACGTCCAGTTTTTCAATCACTCCAGCCACTTCATTGATAATCTGCGGCGCTCCAATCACAATCAACATGTTTCCGGGTTGATGGGCAATGGCCTTCACGCCACCCACCCTGCCTGCCGGTGTTCCGGGTCCACCGCTTGAGTACAGGGTTGTCAAGGTGGTCGCCAATTTATCTGCCGATGCATGTTTGAGAGCAAACAATTGCACACCAACTGCATCCTTGCGATCCAGCAATTTCATAATATACTGAATACGCCGAATATTACTGGCACTATCGGTCAGCAACAGCATATTACCACGCGGATAGCCAACCAGATGGCTGTTGGGGGAAATCAGTGGTCGAATCAAAGCCACCAACTGCTGTGCGTCGGCATACTTGAGCCGTATTACTTGTGTCACCATGGCATCATTATGGTTGCCCTTACTACTCTTCAAGATCGGCAATGATTTCTGCTTGCTCTCAGCCCGTGGTACAATTTTAATTACTGACCCGCTGGGCACTGCTGCAAAACCGTTCACTTCAAGCACCGACAGAAACACATCATAGGCATGATCTTCGGAAATTGGCGTAGGCGAAATAATTGTCACCTTGCCTTTAACACGGTTATCCACGAGAAAGTTCTTACCCGAAAATCCAGACACAAATTCAATAAATGCACGGATATCTGCATTCTTAAAATTCAGCGTAACTTCTCTGGCCCATGCCTGTGAAGTCGCACACAGCATCAGCATGCATAATACCAGACTCAAACTTTTAATTTTCATTTCTACCCCAAACCAGCCATGTTATACAAATGCGATGAGTACACCAGAGCATCAGAATGCTGCTATCTATACATGCGCCAGCAATTTTTTACATACAATGCTATAACTACTCCACAGGCGGATATCATAATGCAATTGCAGCCCCTTGCCAGTGCTCATTATTACAGGAATCACAGAAGAAAATGCTTTGCCCTAACGAATTCAACCCACTGGCCTACAGCTTCGGGCCTATGCACGCTACAAATCAAGCCAAGTGGGATTGTCATTGGGTTTGCATGACAGGCCCAAAACATCCGGCTTCAGGCTTAAATCGACTTACATTTATACAAGATGAATTTCGAATTATGCGCATCGCAGCATAACTTCTGAAAATACGTTGTGTGATAAGCATGCGGTCAAACGAGCCTTTATGTGAAAAGACATCTCGTGTA
>CAZBEN010000027.1:0-15933 GCA_964490955.1 uncultured Zetaproteobacteria bacterium
TCCGCCTCAAAGTAGGTGCCAATGAACGTGATTTGGTGGATTCGGTGACCGAAGTATGGTCGACAGCGAACTGGTTTGAACGTGAAGCCTTCGATATGTACGGCATTATCTTTAACCATCATCCGGATTTGCGCCGCTTGTTGACAGATTATGGTTTTGAAGGCCATCCGCTGCGCAAGGATTTCCCGGTTACCGGGCGCGTTGAAATGTTTTTTGATGAAGCGCAGTGGCGCTGTGTGTATCGCCCGAATGCACTGGAAGAACGCGTGTTGATTGATCGCACATGGCCGGGGGTAGATCGTGGCTGAGATTAAGAATTATACGCTGAACTTTGGTCCGCAGCATCCGGCTGCGCATGGCGTGTTGCGTCTGGTATTGGAACTGGACGGCGAAGTGGTAGAGAAAGCCGATCCGCATATCGGGCTGTTGCATCGCGGCACCGAGAAATTGTTTGAATACAAAACCTATCTGCAGAATGTGCCCTATTTTGATCGTTTTGATTACGTCTCCATGATGGCCAACGAGCATGCTTATGCGCTCGGTGTGGAAAAGTTGCTGGGCATTGAGGCGCCGGAACGAGCACAGTATATCCGGGTGATGTATGCCGAGCTGACACGTATTCTGAACCACTGTATGTGGCTGGGCGCTGTAGCACTGGATATTGGCGCGATGACGGTATTTCTTTATTGCTTCCGTGAGCGTGAAGATATTTTTGATTTCTACGAAGAAGTCAGTGGTGCGCGTATGCATGCCTCGTATTTTCGCCCAGGCGGCGTGTCCAAGGACCTGCCCGACGGACTGCTGGGTAAAATTAAATCATTTACCGAGCGTTTCCCGGGTCTTGTCGGTGAGTATGAAACCCTGCTAACCGAAAACCGTATCTGGAAACAGCGCAATGTGGATATTGCCATTGTCGATAAAGAGGCCGCCCTGGACTGGGGCTTTACCGGCCCGATGATTCGCGGTTCCGGCATTGCCTGGGATTTGCGTAAAACGCAGCCGTATGATGTTTACGACAAGGTGGAATTCGATATTCCGGTCGGCGTAACCGGTGATTGTTATGACCGTTATCTGGTGCGTGTGGAAGAGATGCTGGAAGCCAACCGCATTATCAGTCAGTGCGTGGCGTGGCTGGAAAACAATCCCGGCCCGGTCAAGGTGGATGATTATAAATTCTCCAGTCCGAAACGGGCAGAAATGAAGTCCGATATGGAAGCCCTGATTCACCACTTCAAGTATTTTCAGGAAGGCTATCACGTGCCGAAAGGCGAAGTGTATCAGGCGGTGGAACACCCGAAGGGCGAATTTGCTGTGTACATCGTATCGGATGGTTCTAACAAGCCCTATCGCATGAAGGTTCGTGCGCCGGGTTTTGCTCATATCGAAGCGCTGGATTATATGTGTCGCGGCCATATGGTCGCCGATGTGGTGGCGATTCTGGGTACGCAGGATATTGTGTTTGGGGAGGTTGACCGATGAGCGCGGAATCCGTTCGCTTTAGCGATGAGCGGCTGGCCGAGATCGAGGCGCTGGTAAAACGTTATCCGAGTCCGCAGTCTGCCCTGATGCCTGTATTATATATGGCACAGGAAGATTTCGGTTATCTGTCGATGGATGCACAGCAAATGGTTGCCGATGTGTTGGGGCTGCGTTTGATGCAGGTACGTGAAGTGGTGACGTTCTATACGATGTTTCGTGAGCAGCCATGCGGCACCTATTTACTGGAAGTATGTACCAATGCCGGCTGTATGCTCAATGGAGCCAATGAACTGGTGGCCCATATGTGCGATACGCTGGGCATCAGTGTGGGTGAAACCACATCCGATGGCCTGTTCACTGTGACGGAAGTGGAATGTGCCGGCGCCTGTGGCGGCGCGCCTGTGGTGCAGGTGAATAATATTTATCATGAGAAGGCTACGCCGGAAATAATGGATGCTTTCATTGTAAAAGCCCGTTCAGAAGGAGCTGAAAAGTGACCATTCCTTCAGATCCTAAACAGGTTAAACAGATTTGTTTCGACCGAATCAATATTCCCAATGTGAATACGCTGAGAGTGGCACGTGAACATGGCGCTTACGAGTTTCTGCCCACCGTTCTGAAAGAATTCGATTCGGCTAAAATCATCGATGAGGTGAAAACATCAGGTGTGCGTGGTCGAGGCGGGGCCGGGTTTCCGACCGGGCTGAAGTGGTCATTTGTTCCGCGTAATACCGGCAAGCCCACCTATTTGTTATGTAATGCTGATGAAGGCGAACCCGGGACGTTCAAGGATCGTGATATCATGCGTTTTGATCCGCATCTGCTGATCGAAGGTATGATTATGGCCGGCTTTGCGCTGGATGTGCATGATGCCTATATCTATATTCGTGGTGAGTTTTTACACGAAGCCAACGTGATGAATGATGCGATTGCCGAGGCTTATGCTGCCAACCTGCTGGGTGATAATATTCTCGGTAGCGGTTATTCCATGAACCTGACTGTGCATCGCGGTGCCGGTGCCTATGTATGTGGCGAAGAAACCGCGTTGATTGAATCGCTGGAAGGTAAGCCGGGTCGTCCGCGTTTCAAGCCGCCATTCCCCGCTGTCGAAGGTTTTTACGGCTGTCCGACGGTTGTTAATAATGTGGAAACACTGGCTACTGTTCCTGCGATTTTGAAGTTCGGGGGTGGCTGGCATGCCTCGATCGGTATTCCGAACAATACCGGCTGCAAAATTTTCTCGGTCTCAGGCCACGTCAACAAGCCGGGCAATTACGAAGTGCCAATGGGGACGTCATTGAAAACCCTGATTGAAGAGTATTGCGGTGGTTTGCAACATGGCTCCGTGCCTAAGGTGGTGATTCCGGGGGGATCATCGACACCATGGCTGCTCGCCGAGCATTATGATACGCCATTGACCTATGACGATATGGTAAAAGCTGGCTCGATGCTTGGTTCCGGAGCGATTATCGTGATGGATGAGACTGCCGATGTGGTGGCATTGTCACGACGGTTGGCGCATTTCTATGCCCATGAATCATGTGGGCAGTGTACGCCCTGCCGTGAGGGAACCGGTTGGCTGGAGCGAATCATGGTGCGTGTCGAAAATGGACAGGGTACGGAAGATGATATTCAGGTGTTGAAAGAGGCTGCTACACATATGGCCGGACGTACGATTTGCGCACTGGCAGATGGTGCGGCGGCGCCGATTCTGTCGATGTTGGAGCATTTCCCTGAAGAGGTTCGCGCCCGTCTGGTGGAGAAGGCTGCATGATGTGTTATCAGGATAGAGAAATTGCACGCTTTGGGGGCATTCGTAAGGGTACCGCACATGGAGGCGCGGCATGACGTCACTATTTATTAATGAACAGGAAGTCGAAGTAACGCCGGGCACCAGCATCCTGGAAGCCTGTCGTGAGCACGGCGTGGATGTACCTTATTTCTGTTACCATCCTGAATTGTCGGTGGCGGCCAATTGTCGCATGTGTCTGGTTGAGGTTGAAGGTTGGAACAAGCCGGCAGCATCCTGTTGCACACCTGTTTCAGAAGGTATGAAAGTCAAGACTGCCACCGAGTCGCTGGAAAAAGATCGTCAGATGGTGATGGAATATTTGTTGATTCATCATCCACTGGATTGTCCGGTTTGCGATCAGGGCGGCGGCTGTAAATTACAGGACTACGCTGTAGAACATGGTACTTCCAAGGGGCGGTATGCCGAACCCAAACGTGCTGTTATCAATTATGATCTGGGCCCGTTTGTGAATACCTGTATGACCCGATGTATTCATTGCACCCGTTGTGTGCGTTTTGCTGACGAGGTGGCAGGCACCGGTGATATTGGTATCTTGAATCGTTCAGATCATATGACGATTACCGGCATTGTTGAAGAAGCACTGGAATCAGAGCTGTCAGGTAATCTGCCTGATGTATGCCCGGTTGGTGCGTTGCTCGACAAACCATCGCATGATGTATCACGTCCATGGGAAATGACCCGCCATAACAGCACCTGCACGCAGTGCCCGAATGGCTGCGATATTCAGATTGAATCGCGCGGCGATGAGATCATGCGTATTCAACCTGTTGAGGGTAGTCCCGAGCCGTGGATTTGTGACCGTGGGCGTTATGTTTATGATTCCTTTCGTTCTGAACACCGTATTCTGGAGCCAAAAGTACGCCGTGAGGGTAAGCTGGAAAGCGCCGACTGGGGGGATGCCTTTGCCAGGACGACTGAACTGCTAAAAGATAAGCGTGTTGGTATTCTGTTTTCACCGTATTGGAGCGTGGAAGGGCAGACTGCTATTCGTTTGATGCGCGATGCCTTGTTCCCTGATGCCAAGGTTGCTTATGACCTGCACCGTCGTGATATGCGAGTTTTTGCATTTGAAGAAGGTTTTTCCATGACTACGGCGCAGATTGCTGATGCTGATCAGGTGGTGGTGCTGGGTAGTGATCTCAGGCAACGCTTGCCGCTGTTGATGCAGCGTTTGCGCAAACGTGGTCGTGCCGGCAAGCCGGTGTCCCGCATCGGAGCCATGAATTATCGTACCAATATGGAAATCAGCAACGATGCTATTATTCGCCCGCGTGACTGGGCAGCCGTAATTGCCCGCGCCATGGAACAGGTCCGGGACCTGGGTAAAACTGCAGCGGGTTTCGAAAGCTGGCTGAAGGCGGTACCTGGTCGTCATGAGGCCGGTAAAGTGCTGGCTGATGCCCTGATGTCTGACTCCTGTGCCTTGCTGGTTGGTGAGGAGATTCGTTCACATGAGGATGCGGCAGCATTGATTAACGGACTGGATTTATTGATGCGCGCATGTGGTCATGCCGAAGCCGAAAATGACGGGCGTAATCTGATACCGGAAGGTATGAATACGCAGGTATTGGCTGCAACATTCGGAGATGTGCGTGCCAGTGCCGGTGAATTGTTTGCTGCGGCATCGGCAGGTGAACTGGATGCGTTGATTCTGGTAGGCAGTGATCCTGTTGGAGACGGCTTATTCCCGTCAGCAGCCAAAGCTGCGCTTGCAAACGTGCCTCTGGTGCAGATAGGTGCAATTTCCGGTCAGATATCCGAATATGCTTCTGTACAGTTGCCGGCAGCAGCCTATTCGGAAATCGAAGGCGCATTCGTCAATATGGAAGGTCGCATTCGTGTGGCCGGCAATCCGATCAAATCACTGGGCCAGGAGCGGCCATTGTGGAAAGTCATGATGCGCATGATTCAGGTGATGGGTGGAGAAGTGCCTGTCGTCAATCTGACTGAATTGAGGGATATGACGCGGCAGCGAATGCCTGCACTGGCTGCAGCATGGGATGCTTCAGAGAAGGACAGTGTGTTGATTGCGCCGGCTCGAAATAAAGGCGTTGAGCTTGTTCCGGCGAAATCCACCGATAAATTTGAACTGGATGTGGTGAGTCGTTATTCCCTCTATCGAGAAGGCATGTGGGCGCGTGCGTCCGGTTTGTTGAGCGAGGCTGGCAATATTCACGCCATGGACGATGTGCTGGTGCATCCTGATACGCTGGCCAAAGCGGGACTGAGCGCCGGAGAACATACGGTGCACACGTTCCTCGGCGATGCTTCTTATTATATTGGCGTGCGTGAAGATGTCAGTCCGGGCGTGCTGTTTGTGGCCAAACGCGGTGTTGGCGGCGATCTGTCCGATGTAAGTGCGGCTTCGATCAAGGGGGGCAGCCAATGAGCGGAGTAGAAATGAGCGGCATTGATATGGCGATTCAGGGCGGCATCTGGGCGCTGGAAATTCTGGCGATTGCTGTGCCGATTGCCTTGTCTGTTGCTTATATTACCTATTTTGAGCGCCGTGTGATTGGTTGGGTGCAGGTGCGTAAAGGCTGTAACCGTGTCGGCCCGGCCGGCTTGTTACAACCGCTGGCCGATGGCCTGAAACTGTTTCTGAAAGAAACGATAATCCCGGCCAAGGCCAATAAGTTCCTCTTTGTCGGTGCTCCGATTCTGGCATTAACGCCTGCACTGATTGCATTTGCCGTAGTGCCATTTGGTGAAACTACATTTTTTGGCGTGTGGGAAACCCCGCATGTGATGGCCATAGCGAATCTGCATGTCGGGCTGCTTTATATTATGGCGATTTCATCGCTGTCGGTGTACGGATTCCTGATGGCAGGCTGGTCGTCAAACTCGAAATATCCGATTATGGGTTCAATTCGCGCTACTGCGCAGATGATTTCGTATGAAATAGCCATGGGTTTCGGACTGGTGACGGTCATGATGCTGGCCGGTTCGCTGAATCTGGCCGATATCGTGCATGCACAGGCTGGTGGTATCCTGCACTGGTATATGTTGCCCCTGTTCCCGATTCTGCTGGTTTATTTTATCTCCGGCTGTGCAGAGGCAGGGCGTACCCCGTTTGATTTGACCGAAACGGAAGAACTGGTGGCCGGTTATCATGTTGAATATTCAGGCATGTGGTTCGCCACATTCTCGCTGGCTGAATATGGTGCCATGATTCTGATTTCCCTGCTGACATCGATTATGTTCCTGGGTGGCTGGTATGCGCCGATTCCTGCACTGGATATTATTCCGGGCACGGTCTGGCTGCTGGGCAAGACAGCGTTCCTGGTCTTTGTGTTTATCTGGTTTCGCGCCACCTTCCCGCGTTATCGCTATGATCAGATGATGCGTTTGGGCTGGAAAGTGTTCCTGCCGTGGACGCTGGGCTGGATTTTCGTGGTCGGAATGTTCATTTATACGCCGGGACTTGATGGCATCATCAATTTCTGGCTGGCGTGGAGGTAGAGTTATGCTGAAACGTGCGTTTAAAACATGGTTTTTATGGGAGCTGCTAATCGGCCTTTCCGTGACCGGGAAATACCTGTTCAAGAAAAAGATTACGGTGGAATACCCGGAAGAGAAGACATGGCTGTCGCCGCGTTTTCGCGGTCTGCATGCGCTGCGCCGTTATGAATCCGGCGAAGAACGGTGCATTGCCTGCAAGTTATGTGAAGTGGTGTGCCCGGCATTGGCGATTACCATCGAATCGGAAGAGCGCGATGACGGCTCACGCCGCACTACCCGTTACGATATTGATATGACCAAATGCATTTATTGCGGTTTCTGTCAGGAAGCCTGTCCGGTGGATGCCATAGTCGAGACGCAGGAATTTGAATATGCGACCGAAACGCGTGGTGAGTTGTATTATACCAAAGATATGTTGCTGGCCAATGGCCACCGTTATGAATCGCAAATCGCAGCGAATATTGCTGCCGATGCGCGTTACAGTTAATCAAGGGTAGGGGGGAACATGCTCGAAACTGTATTTTTTAACCTGTTTGCAGGCCTGGCGATTGTGTCCGGCATTGGCGTGGTGTTGTCGCGCAATACCATGCATTCGGTGCTGTTTCTGATCTTTTGCTTCTTTAATGCATCCGGTCTGTTCTTTTTGCTCGATGCTGAATTTCTGGGCATTATCCTGATTCTGATTTATGTCGGTGCAGTGATGGTGTTGTTTATGTTCGTCATCATGATGCTGGAAATCAATGCGACCAAGGTTAAAGAGAGCATGCTGCAATACCTGCCCCTGGGCGGTATGATTGCCATTCTGCTGCTGATTGAATTTATCGCGGCGTCTTCGTCCGGCGTGTTTACCCAGGGAGCCAAGGCGAGCGCCGAGCATCTGGGTCAAGAAGTCAATAATACTGCTGAAATCGGCCAGATTTTATATACCAAATACCTGCTCGGTTTTGAAATTGCGGCGATTATCCTGTTGGTGGCGCTGGTTGGGGCCATTGTGCTGACCATTCGCGAACGCAAGGATGCCAAGTATCAGAATATCAACGCTCAGGTGAAAGTGCGGCGCGAAGATCGCGTGCGCAAGGTGCGAATGTGATGGCGGGGAGAAAGTAATGGTTGGATTATCACAATACCTGATCGTGGCCGCCGCGCTGTTTTCGCTCGGCGTGGTGGGGCTGTTTCTCAACCGCAAGAATGTCATCACCATTCTGATGTGCATCGAACTGATCTTGCTGGCGGTGAATATCAATCTGGTGGCATTTTCTCATTTTCTGAATGATTTATCCGGCCAGATATTTGTGTTTTTCGTGTTGACGGTGGCTGCATGTGAAGTTGCAGTCGGACTGGCGATACTGGTGAATTTCCATCGCCTGCGCTCTTCGATTGAAACCGAAGACATCAACACGTTGCAAGGCTAGGGGGGGATAAGGTGCAAGAAACCGCAATCATGTTGAGCACAACCGAATTGCTGGCTATCCCCGGACTTCCGCTGCTGGCGGCGCTGATCGTCGGCCTGTTCGGCTGGGCTCTGAAAGAACAGTTATCGCATACGATTACATCCGGCAGTGTGATTCTCTCGGCGCTGTTATCCATTCATGTCTTTATGCAGGTGCTGGACGGCGCCAGTTTTTATGGTGACTTCTGGACCTGGATGATTTCTCCCGGTTTCGGAGCGAATCCCCATGAGTTTGTCGTGCCTGTGGGAATGATGATTGATCGCTTGACGGCCATTATGATGGTTGTGGTGACCGTGGTTTCGGCTTGCGTGCATATTTATACCATTGGCTATATGCACGGTGATCCGGGATATACCCGCTTCTTCTCCTATATTTCCGGGTTTACCTTCTCCATGCTGGTGTTGGTGATGGGTAATAATTTCTTTACCCTGTTCTTCGGCTGGGAAGCGGTGGGTCTGGTATCGTATCTGCTGATCGGGTTCTGGTTTAAGCGTGAAAGTGCCAATTTTGCAGCGCTGAAAGCATTTATCGTCAACCGCGTTGGCGATTTCGGCTTTCTGATTGGTGTGCTGGCAATCTGGTATTATTTCGGCAGCTTCGATTATAAAACCGTATTCGGCATGGTGCCTGCCTTTGTCGAGCAGGGGCATGTACTCAGCTTTATGGGCTGGGAGATGACAGCCATTACCTTTATCTGTCTGTCCCTGTTTGTCGGTGCGATGGGTAAATCCGGTCAGGTACCGTTGCATGTCTGGCTACCCGATTCCATGGAAGGTCCGACCCCGATTTCCGCATTGATCCACGCTGCCACCATGGTAACCGCCGGCGTATTCATGGTTGCACGTTGTTCTCCGATGTTTGAATTCTCTGATACGGCACTGGCCGCTGTGACACTGGTCGGCGCGATTACCGCCTGGATGTGCGCCACGATTGGCTTAGTGCAAAATGATATCAAGCGTGTAATTGCCTATTCCACCTGTTCGCAGTTGGGTTATATGTTTGTGGCCTGCGGCGTATCGGCTTATTCGGTTGGCATTTTCCATCTGATGACGCATGCTTTCTTCAAGGCGCTGCTGTTCCTGGCTGCCGGTTCGGTAATTCATGCCGTGATGGCCAATCAGGATATTCGTCAAATGGGCCAGCTTAAGAAATATATGCCGATTACCTATATTACCATGTTTATTGCCGGACTGGCGCTGGCCGGCGTGCCGCCATTTGCCGGCTTCTGGTCCAAGGATCTGATTATCGAAGCGACCATGGTACGCGAGATGGGCTGGATAGGTGATTTCGCATCATTTGCAGTCTTGTCCGCAGTGTTTATGACTGCATTCTACACCTTCCGCATGTTCTTCCTGACCTTCCATAATTCTGATCGCGTGCCTGCTGCAACCAAAGCGCATGTACACGAATCACCGAAGGTGATTACCATACCGCTGATGATTCTGGCTGCGGGCGCTCTGCTTGCCGGTGCTTGGGGTGTGCTGGTGCTCGATATTGCCAACCCTGAAATGGCCAACGGTTATTTTGGTACATCGCTGTTTGTACTCGATGCGCATAACCCGTTGATGATGATTGCCGAAGAGGGCGAAGGGCATGGCTGGTATCACTTTATCTTTACCGCGCCATTCTGGCTGGCTATTGGTGGCGTCGGTTTGGCTTATGTCATGTATTATCGCGAAACAGCGCTGCCTGCGAAGATGGCCGTATCGCTGAAACCCTTGCATACCTTCCTGCTTAATAAATGGTATTGGGACGAACTGTATGAGCGCACGTTGATGCTGCCGGCTCAGAGGCTGGGCAATTTCTTCTGGAAATCGGGTGATCTGGGCATGATCGACAAGGGCATGATTCATGGCGGTATTATCGATTCCATTGCTTCAGGTGCGGCGCGGATGCGCCAGATGCAATCAGGCTTTGTTTATCACTATGCATTTGCCATGGTAATCGGCGTATTCGGTATGCTGACTTACCTGTTGTTGAAGGCGTAAGGGGATGGGAATGGATCTGTTAAATGTTATGGACTTTCCGATTCTCAGCCTGAGCATCTTCCTGCCTACTTTCGGCGCGTTGGTGATCTGGTTGTTTGTACGTGGTGATAATGCTGTACGCTGGGCTGCGCTGGGCGTGTCGGTGGCCACCTTTCTGGTGACACTGCCGCTGGCACTGCAATTCGATGCAACCACTGCGCATATGCAGTTTGAGGAATTCCATCCGTGGATTGCCGCATTCAATGTCAATTATCAACTCGGCGTGGATGGCATCTCGATGCCGTTTATACTGCTGACCAGTTTATTGACGATTATTTGCATTATTTCGGCCTGGGAATGCATTCAGACCCGCGTGAAAGAATACATGATTGCTTTTCTGGTGTTAGAGACGACGCTGATCGGTGTGTTCTGCGCTCTCGATGCGATTTTGTTCTACTTCTTCTGGGAAGCTATGCTGATTCCGATGTATCTGATTATCGGCGTATGGGGCGGCAAGGATCGCGTTTATGCCACGCTGAAATTCTTCTTGTATACGCTGGCCGGTTCCGTGCTGATGCTGATTGCCGTTCTGGCCATGTATTTCGAGGCCGGGCATACATTCAGTTTGTTGGCATTCATGGATTATCCGTTTGATTTCACATGGCAGTTCTGGATTTTCATCGGTTTCTTTATCGCATTTGCCGTGAAAGTGCCGATGTGGCCGGTCCACACCTGGTTGCCGGATGCGCATACAGAAGCACCAACGGCGGGTTCGGTGATTCTGGCTGGTATTTTGTTAAAAATGGGTGCTTACGGCTTCCTGCGATTCTCATTGCCGATGGTGCCCGACGCCTCGCAGTATTTCGTACCGTTCATTGTGGCACTGAGCATGATTGCCATCATCTATATCTCGCTGGTCGCCATGATGCAGAAAGATATGAAACGATTGATCGCCTATTCATCCATCGCCCACATGGGCTTTGTTACATTGGGCACATTCATGTTCACACAGGTGGCGTTGGAAGGTGCGATTTTCGGCATGATTTCTCACGGTTTCGTGGCAGCCGCCTTGTTCCTCTGCGTGGGGGTGATGTATGACCGACTACATACGCGTGAAATCGGCGATTACGGTGGTGTGGTCAATGTGATGCCGGTATTTGCTGCTGTCATGATGCTGTTCTGTATGGCCAATGTGGCCCTGCCGGGTGCATCGGCGTTCGTGGCAGAGATCATGGTATTGATGGGCACTTTCGATGCATCTCCGCTTGCACAGGCCCATTTGTCGCTGTCGACCAAATGGGTGGCTATTGGCGCGGCGACCAGCGTCATTCTGTCGGCCTGCTATACCTTGTGGATGTATAAACGCGTGATATTCGGTGATCTGGTCAAGGATTCAGTGAAATCCATGTCGGACATGAATATGCGTGAATTCGGTTATTTTGTGCCGTTGATACTGCTGGTGGTGTGGTTGGGCTTGTATCCCCTGCCGGTGCTGGACGTGCTGCATGTTTCCGTGGCGCATTTGGTTGATCAAGCTACGACGTCAAAACTGGGTGCGGCGCAAGCGCTGGCGCAAGCTGCACCTGTGCTTGATGCAGTTCACCCTTGAGATTGAAGGAGAAGGATAATTAAATGGCTAATGTAGTATTCCCGTTTCCCTTCCCTGAGCATCTGATTGCATTGATGCCGGAGATGTTTGTGGCAGTGGCTGCCATGGCGCTATTGCTGATTGATTTGTTTATCGATAAGGATAAGAAAGTCATCACGGCTTATGCCTCGATTGCGGTCTCGCTTGTCGCAGCACTGTTGAGTGTGAAAGTGATGATGCCGGAGGCGGTTACGGCGTTTTACGGTTTCTTTGTGCTCGATCAGTTTGCCGTTTTGGCCAAAGTGCTGATTTGCCTTGGTTCTGCTTTTGGCATGGTGTTGTCAATCAACTACATGAAAGATGAAAAGCATCTGGGCGAATATTATGTGCTGATGCTGTTTGCCATGCTGGGTATGATGCTGATGGCCTCGGCCAATAATTTCATTATTATGTATCTTGGTATGGAGCTGATGGCGCTGTGTGTTTATGTGCTAGTGAGTTATCAGCGCGATGTGCTGCGTTCGAGTGAAGCTGCATTGAAATATTTCATACTTGGCGCTTTATCCTCAGGCATGCTGCTCTATGGCATCACATTCCTGTACGGCGTAACCGGCAGTTTCGATTTTGCCGCAATTGGCGCTGAATTATCTACCAGTGAAGGACATGCCAGTTCAGCTGTTTTGCTTGGTCTGGTGTTCGTGATAGCGGGCATGGCATTCAAAGTGTCGATGGCGCCGTTCCATATGTGGACACCGGATGCTTATGAAGGCGCGCCCACGCCGGTCACGGCATTTATGTCGGTCGGGCCGAAAGTGGCCGGTTTTGTCATTTTTGTGCGCGTATTGGCAGATGCCATGCCTGCATTGCAGCATGAATACACCTTGATCCTGACCTGGTTGGCTGTGTTGACCATGGCGGTCGGAAATCTGGCGGCGATTGCGCAGCGCAATATCAAACGTATGCTGGCTTATTCCACAATCGGTCATGTCGGCTTTGTCATGCTCGGCCTGATTGCGGCTAATACCGATGGGTATGCCGGCATTATGGTTTACATGAGCATTTATCTGTTCATGAATATGGGAGCATTCGCGATTATTATTCTCATGCGCCGCGAGGGCATTCAGGGCGAATTGCTGGATGACTTCGCCGGTCTGTCGAAAGTGCGTCCCGGTTATGCTCTGGCGATGGGATTGTTTATGTTCTCACTGGCAGGCATTCCCTTCCTTGGCGGATTCTGGGCCAAGTATGTGGTGTTTCTGGCAGCGATTGAAGCCGGGCATTTGTATCTTGTCCTGTACGCACTGTTATTCTCTGCGGTTGGTGCGTTTTATTACATTCGCGTCGTCAAATATATTTACTTCGATGCAGAACGGGTGGCGTTTAATTTTGATGAAAGTCGTTTGATGCAGCTTACCGTGCTGGTGACAGCGATTGCGGTGGTGGTACTGGGTATTTACCCGGATCCTTTGATTGATTTTTGCAAGCAATCATTGGCAGGGCTGGCATGATGCGTGATGGCGCTGTTGTAAGTGACTTATCCCGTAGTGAGAATAGGCTGGGTAAAAAAGGCAGTTGAGTATAAACGTGGGTGCCGCTATACTGCGCCTCGCAAGAAGCAAGGGGATGGGTCGATTCACTTAAATCTCATTTCTAGCGTCTGAGGATTTAATGTTTACGCAACGCGAGCGCCCCCTGCGAAATATATTACGTTTGCAGATTGTCGTTGGCGTGGTTGGCGCTCTGGCCTTGGTTGTTTTTGGCTACTTTTTATTTGCGGCGTCTTTTTTTTGTGGCGTAGTGATGATGGCGGTAAATGGTTGGTGGCTGGCGGCCAGACTGGAAAAAACAAACGGTCTGAGTGTAGAAGCCGGGCAGCGATCATTGTACGCAGGCGCAGCCATCAGATTCGTGTCGTTGATAGTCGGCTTGTTGCTGGCCTACGCGATGGGGCTTCATCTGTTGCTGGTTGCAGCAGGTATGTTTGTAGCTCAAACAGTTATATTTATATCGGCGCTGGTTGGCTTTAAGCGCGAACAAGAATAATAGAAAGCAAGGGAGACGGTTTTGGCTGAACAGGGTCACGAAGGCGGCATTGCAGGGCATCTGCATTACTGGACCGTCCAATTTGATGAATCCAACCCGTTTATGCAAATCCACCTGGATACCATGTTGATTACGCTCATTGTGGCGACGGGTATGTTTGTGTTTGCATTGTGGCTGAAGGGTAAACTGGTAGATGGCGCTCCTGCTGGCGCGCAGAATTTCATGGAGTCTGTGGTTGGCTTTGTTGAAGATACCGTGAAAGATAATTTCCCGGTTCATAATCCATTGATTGCCCCTCTGGCATTTACCATTTTTGTTTTTATCGCGCTCATCAATACGATCGATATTCTGCCTGCCTTCCTGATTGGCAATATTGCTCACCTGTTTGGCGTGCCGCATTTTCGGCCGGTACCCACCAATGATCTGAACCTGCCGGCGGCGATGGCGGTCTCTGTGTTCGTGTTGGTGCTGTATTACGAATTTAAACTGAAACCTGTGCATTTCTGTAAGGAATTGCTGATGGAGCCATTTACCAATCTGGTACCCGGATTCCTCAAGCCGTTTGTTATGCCGATCAACCTGATTCTGAAGTTGGTGGAAGAGATTGCCAAACCGCTTAGCCTGTCGTTTCGACTGTTCGGTAATATGTTTGCGGGCGAAGTGATCTTCCTGCTGATTGCCTTCCTGCTGCTTAGCGGCGGCCCGGTCAGTATGGTTGCCGGATTCTTTGTTGGACTGGGCTGGACGATGTTCCATCTGTTTATTGGATTGTTACAGGCATTTATTTTCATGATTCTGACTATTGTGTATTTATCCATTGCACATCAGCCAGTAGAACACTAATTATTTATAACGAAAGGAGTATATAAATATGGACGCTACAACTATTATCACAGCTGCATCTGCAATTTCAGTCGGTGTTATTCTAGCTGCTGCAGGCCTCGGTTCTGCAATTGGCTGGGGTCTGATCTGCTCGAAGACTCTGGAAGGTATTTCTCGTCAACCTGAAATGCGCCCTCAGTTGATGTTCAATATGTTCATCTTCGCTGGCTTGATGGAATCATTCCCGTTCATCATCATGGCATTCGCTCTGTGGTTCCTGTTCGCTAACCCATTCCTGGGCTAATTAAGCAACGCTACGAACAGAAAACGAACTATTGAGGAGGTCGTATGAGTATTGACCTGACATTTATTGGTCAGATTGTAGTTTTCCTGGCGCTGGTGTATCTGATGAGGAAACACCTGTTCGGTCCTATGTCCGAACTAATGGCCGCCCGTGCGCAAAAAATTGCCGACGGACTGGCTGCTGCTGATGCCGGCATGGAAGCCAGAGCGATTGCAGAAGCTGAAATTGCCGAGCAATTGAAAGATGCGCGTGGCAAGGCTGCTGAAATCCTGGCATCAGCTGAAAAGCGCGCCGCCGAAATCAATGAAGAAGCAGTACAGCGAGCACGTTCTGAAGCAGAAGGTATCGTGGATGCTGCACGTGAAGAAGTAAATGCCGAACTGGGTCGGGCTCGTCAGGCCTTGCGTGATGAGGTTGCCGATATAGCCATGCTTGCTGCCGAGCGGGTGGTTGAAACCGAACTTGATGCGTCGCGTCATAGCAAGTTGATTGAAGGTATCGTCAGCACGGGATTTGGTAACGCATGAGCACGTCGCATATTTCTCGCCGCTATGCCTGTGCCCTGTTTGAATTGATTCAAGGCGGTGTAAAGATAGAGGGTGATCTGGCTAAGGTGGCGGCAGTTGCTGACCATGAAGCGGTAAGTCCAATCCTTTCTTCGCCCGACTATTCGGCCGAAGTGAAGGGTCGTATCCTGATCAAGGCGGCTGGCAGTTCGTTATCTGCAGAGGTGGAACGCCTGGTTCATATATTGGCGGATCGAAACAAGACCTGTTTGTTGCCGGAAATTCATGCGCAGGTCGCATCAATGATTCATGATGCAGCTAGTAAACTGGACGCCGAAGTTACTGTCGCAACCTCTATTTCCAAGGTAATGCAGGATAAATTATCCAAGGCATTGACAGTATCCACCGGCAAGAAGGTCAACCTTTCAGTGAATGAGGATGCATCCATTCTGGGTGGCATGGTGGTTCGCATTGGCGACCGTAAAATAGATTATTCGT
>CAZBEN010000028.1:0-14078 GCA_964490955.1 uncultured Zetaproteobacteria bacterium
AGATTTTCGCGGAGAAAAGCGGCGGCGCCGCGACCACTAAAATATTCAATCCGAGTGAACCCGAAGGGCAGAGATTGCGGAGGCGGCTTTCTTTCGTTCTTTCTTTGCCGTCAAAGAAAGGACAAAGTCAATCCACAACAATATCCACCATTGAACAGACCTATGCATTTTAATGCGATTGCCCTGTTTTGCTTGTGGCAAACCTTCAATGAGCAGACTTTGCAATCGAAGGCCGCATGCCGTTGGGGAAAAGCACCCACATCCGCCCTTTTTGTTTCATTTGACCTGCCTGCCTGCCGGCCTCATCACCGAAACCCCAGAAGAAATCACCACGGATCGTGCCTTTGATCGCACCGCCAGTATCTTGTGCCAACATCAGGCGATTTAGTGGCTTGTTCGTGTTCGGCCAGCTCGTGGCGAGAAAAACAGGCATCCCGAGCGGAATCGTACGTCTGTCTACAGCCATACTGTAACCGGGTGTCAATGGAATACCCATCGCACCTATAGCCGAAGTCTGTGAATCCGGCATTTCCCGGAAAAAGACATAACTTGGATTGGTATATAATAATTCTTTCAGACGATCAGGATGATCAATACCCCATCGCCGGATACTCTGTAGTGAGGCCTGATCCAGTGTCAATTCACCCATCTCAACCAATTTTTTGCCGATTGAAGCATAAGGGTGTCCATTCTGATTGGCGTAGCCGAGTTTAACGATAGCACCATCGGGTAACTGAATGCGCCCCGACCCCTGTACCTGCAGGAAGAACAGGCTGATTTCGTCATCAACCCAGAGTATCTCCTTGCCTGCCGGCGCATGTTTACCGTCGATGTCGGCACGATCATAATATGGTATAATACGCTTGCCTTCGATACGTCCGCGCAAACGCATGCCTTTGAGTTGCGGATAGAGCTTGCTCAGATCAATAACCAGCAGATCGTCCGGCTCACCGTAAACCGGAAAACGATAGCGCCCGGTTTTCTCGCGGCTGCCATAGAGCAAAGGTTCGTAATAACCGGTAATCAACCCCTGATCGCTACCATCGCCATTGCGCAACTGCCAGGGGATGAAACGTCGCTCAAAGAAACGACGCAGCCCCTCGTTGTCAGTGATATCAAGCAGTCCTGCTTCGGCACAAATTTGTTGCCACTGCTCTTTTCTCTGCAACGATGCGCATTCTTTCCGCAGCGCCTGTAGTGATAGGCCAAGCTGTGCAGATTGCCAGCCAGTCACTGCACGCCACTGGCTTTTTACATAGGACGGCTTTTCAGCCTCGGGTGTTTCGATCCGTTTGGATGGACAGGCCACCAGTAGCAAGCCGCAGATTGCCAGAGCACCCTTCATCATCCAACGTATATTCATACACCTATTTTTGTTACCCATACTATTATCCAACATCAGCCTCTTCCACCATGCCACGGTGCCACTTTAAACAACAACAGCATGCCCGGTATTGCCAGCGCAGCACATAACAGGAAAAAATATGCCCACCCAAACGATTCTACCAGCCAACCTACGCCTGCGTTGATAAAAGTGCGTGGCACCGCTGCCAGACTGGTAAACAAGGCGAACTGGGTGGCTGTATAGGCCGGGTGCGTGGCACGGGCAATATACGCTACAAATGCTGCGGTGCCGACGCCAACACCGAATGCCTCCAGCCCAATTACCGTAGCCAACCGGGTTAACTCGACAACACCAACATCCTGCTGAAGCCCCAGTGAAGCTAACCAGGCAAACCCGAAAATCGAACCCAGTTGCACTACCCCAAACAACCATAAGGCGCGATTGATGCCTATTTTCACCATCCACAAACCACCGAGCAGTCCACCGATAACAGCCGGCCACAAGCCGGCATTCTTGGCAATCAGGCCGATCTGTGTTTTAGAATAGCCCATATCCAGATAAAATGGCGTTGCCAGCGCTGTGCACATACTGTCCCCCAGCTTATAAAAAAAGATAAAGGCCAACACCATCAATGCACCCTGCACGCCTTCCCTGCCAATAAATTCGTGAAAGGGCTCAACGACGGCTTCCCTTAGACTCCTGGGAGGTTCGGCCCGATGCGGCTCGGATACCAGCAGCGTCATCATCATGCCCGGTAACATGAACAGCGCAGTGATAATGAACACCGTACTCCAGGCCAGATGATCAGCCAAAATCAGGGATAACGACCCCGGCACCAGACCTGCCACGCGATAGGCATTAACATGCACCGAATTCCCAAGCCCCAGTTCGAAGTCGGATAACAATTCGCGACGATAGGCATCCAGTGCGATATCCTGAGTAGCGGATAACAGCGCCAGCACCGTGGCAAAAAGTATGATCATATTCAGTTCTGTCTGCGGCGAAAAAGCTCCCATCGAGGCAATCACTGCCAACAGCCCAGCCTGCGTCAACAGCATCCATCCGCGCCTGCGGCCCAGCCAGGGCATCACATAACGATCTAGCAACGGCGACCACATAAATTTCCAGGTATAAGGGAACTGAATCAAGGCAAACAAACCAATCGTGGTCAAATCAACCTGCTCACTTCGAAGCCATGCCGGCAACAGATTGAGTAATAGATAAAGCGGCAGGCCGGATGCAAATCCGGTAAAAATACAGATCAGCATCTTACGACTGAATAATTGTTGAAGTGCAGTCATTTCAATTCCACCTTTTCCTGCAATTTCATAAAACAGACAGCCAATCGCATTTTACGGCGGAATTTGTGGAGATAGATATCTTTTATGGTAAAAAATATTTTTTAGCGCAGTAGCGGGCCATCCAGGAAGGCCAGTTCATCCCAGATATTGCTCGGACAACCTTCGGCATCACGAAATTTCAAGTTCTGACGCTTCGGGACAAGCCGGTGGGGGCGGCCATAGCTATCTTCCTGCACATCCGAGCCATCATCGGCAGAAAGAATTATCAGCCCTTCATCCGGCAGCAGATCGGTAACTTCATATTCCTCATTCAGATAACGAACACGCTTGCCGATCAGGCTGGTCAGCGCATCATAGTCTTCAATCAAACTCTGCAATGCAGCTTCAGCCATATTTCAGTTCCCCCAAATCAATACTCCAAACCTTAACCACACAGACGAGCATAGAAAGGCATGTAACCAGCGTCAATGACCGGAGCAATGGAAGAGACTGGCGCTGTTCCGCACAACAGCTACAATCCCGCTTACTCACGAAGACAGGAGACGCGGATGGATAACCTGTGGACACAGATGACCGGGGTCACATTTCTGGATATCACACTGGCGCACTGGTTGCTGGCAATCACGGCACTGTTCATCACTGTCGTGGCCCAGCGCTATATTGTGCGTCTGTTTCATATCATTGCCCAGAAAATAACTTCACGAACCGAAACGCAACTGGATAATGTATTACTCGAAGCCGCCGAGCGGCCAGCCGGTATGCTCATCTTCATTGTCGGCCTGATCATCTCCGTGCATTTGCTCAACCCGCCTGCCGATTCGTTTCCAATTATTGGCCTAGCCGATAATATCGGCCGAATTGTCTCCATTGTCATCGGTGTATGGTTTTTATGGCGTTCAATTGAAGGGTTGGCGGTTTATTTCACGGCCCATGCCAGACGAACCGAGTCGGCACTGGATGATCAACTGGTTCCATTTGTTGCAAAAACGCTGAAAATCTTCCTTATTCTGACCGCTGTGCTGGTGGTGGCCCAGAATATGGGATACTCCGTTTCTGGCCTGATCGCATCGCTTGGGATCGGCGGCATTGCCATTGCCATGGCAGCCAAAGATACCATTTCCAATATTTTTGGCTCAGTCATGATTCTGGTTGATCGACCGTTTACAGTCGGTGACTGGATCAAAACACCCGAATTTGAAGGGGTGGTTGAAGAGGTCGGCTTTCGTTCTACGCGCATCCGCACATTTGCACGCACACTGGTGAATGTGCCCAACTCGACACTGGCCAATATGGTGATCGATAATATTGATGGTCGTTCGGAGCGCCGCATCAAAATGCGCATCGGCCTGACCTACGACACCACGCCGACCCAGATGAAAGCTGCGCTGGCTGGTATAGAGAAGCTGCTTTGCGACCACCCCGGTGTCGATCAAACCTACAAGCTGGTTAAATTTGATGAGTTTGAAGATTCCTCTCTATCGATATTCCTCTATTATTTTTCCAGCAGTAAAGTGTGGGAGGAATACCTGCAAGTGCGTCAGGACGTTAATTTACAGATCATGGAGCTGCTTGAATCGCTCGGACTGGAATTTGCCTTCCCGACCCGCACCCTTCATATTGAAAAAAGCGCTATGGATGTCTGATAAGGCGATGGTTGAAGCATTTACAGACGGGGCCTGTTCGGGCAATCCCGGCCCCGGTGGCTGGGGCGTGCTACTGCGCATGAGCGGGCATGAAAAAGAGCTATGCGGCGGCGAAACTCACACGACCAACCAACAGATGGAATTGCAGGCCGCTGTCGAGGCGTTAAAGGCACTCAACCGGCCTTGCCGAATCACTATTTACTCCGATTCCAAATATGTTGTGCAAGGCATGAATGAATGGATTCACAACTGGAAAAAGAAAGGCTGGAAAACCGCCGGCAAAAAACCGGTATCGAACCTTACCCGATGGCAGGCGCTGGATAAACTGGCTGCCAAACATGATGTAACCTGGCAGTGGGTGAAAGGCCATGCCGGCCATGAGGGGAACGAACGTGCTGACGAGCTGGCGCGTCAGGGCATTCCCGGCTCAGCTTCCTGATGGCCCGACGACCCAAACTGAACAACTTGCATCTGGACTGGCCAATCTTTTGCAATCAGCCCATTGATATGCACAAGCTGCGAGCCTGATCCGTTACGAGGGTAAATTTTTACGCTATCAGCTCCTGTCACATTATCGAGTATCATTGTGGTTCCTCCCAGCGGATACAAACCTGACCGGCTGTCACAACACAGATCAAACCTTTTTTCCTTATACGGGTTCTTCGCATCAAACCGATGTACTGAAGTTTTGTTAAACGTCATGGGTTGATCCGAACCGGCCAACTGGAAACGCAACCATAATTCCTTCCAGACAGGAACCGGCGCTGCAGGCGGCCGCTGGCCGGAACGCAGAAACTCCAGCGCCCATGCTTCATTAATCCGCCTGCCCAGATGATGGTCACCATTCACTTCAGCATTGGGTGCCCAGGGCAGCCATGCGTGCGAAGCACTTACAACCAGATCCCCCTTCAGTGATCGTTTCTGCTCTTTGGCATACACATTCAGGACATCCTTCCCTTCCAGCTCTGCTCCTTCAATGCTATTAAGTTCCCACAAAAAATCACTGCCGGGCAACAGCTCCTCGGCCTGAATATTTCCTGTATATGAAATGTTGGCGATTTCGACCAGAATATTTGCTATATCGCTGCCGAAATGGGGGGTCGATAAAAACAGCACACGGCGTACAGGACTTTCACTGTGATGCGATAAATACTGGCGTATCAAAAGCCCGCCCATGCTATGGGCAACGATATCTACCTGTTTATAATTTTGCAGGTAGATATCGAGTTGCTCTTCCAGTAATTCGAGTGGTGGATATCGATTGGCTACAATGCCGGTTCGATAATTAAAAAAATAGATGTCGCGTTGCAGCTCCTGCTCCATGTCCATCAATGTCCGTGCATCAGGCCATGAAAATTCACCCCCGTTCCAGCCATGCACCAGCACGATAGGAACTGCATCCGGATAGTCATCCTGAACCTGCTGCTCAAATGCCTCCCACTGGCTCCACAGACTGGAAGATACCAGTTGGCTGGTTTTTGCCGAACATGCAACAAGTGAGATCATGCACAGAGTCATCAAAAGTCGGGACATCATAAAACGCATGATGCGATTATCAGTGATCACAGCCCTTCTGCAAGCACAATCACCGCAGCCTCTTCTTCTTGGCAAGGCTGGCTGGCTGTGGTCGGATTGGCAGTATGAAAATGTTCTTTGATTTTTTCCCTGTTCTACTGTTTTTTATTGCCTACAAGATGTATGACATCTACACGGCCACAGCTGTCCTGATCATAGCGTGTGCCATTCAGACTTTTGCCCATCGTATCATCAAAGGCAAGTTTGAAAATGCACACCTGATCACACTGGTGCTCGTTGCCCTGTTCGGTGGGCTTACATTATTATTGCACGACGAAGTGTTCATCAAATGGAAACCAACCGCGATTAACTGGCTGTTCGCTGCCGTATTTATCGGTTCGCAGTTCTTTGGCAAAAAAACTGTTATCCAGCGCATGATGGGGGCAAATATCACCCTTCCAACGGCTATTTGGACAAAGCTTAATCTCGCGTGGGCACTCTTCTTCATTGCACTCGGCGCTCTCAATATCTATGTCGCATTTTCATTCGATACAGAGACATGGGTCAACTTCAAGTTATTCGGCCTGATGGGGCTGACCTTCGTATTCATTATTGCCCAAAGTTTTTATCTGATGCCCTATCTGAAAGAAGCCGAAACACCAGATCACGACTGAATACAACTGCCATTTATAGATTTCTATTCAGGGTCTGTTCACACTAAGAAAGAACTTGCGGAACTACGAGCAGGCTGAACAACGCCCGGCATTCTTAATGCCGCTCTGAAACAGGGTTCGATAGTTCAGCCCAGCCACAAAAAAAGGCCCCGCAAATGCGGAGCCTTATAACTTTCAGGCTTATCAATTATGCTTCAGCAACCTCTTTTTCAGTGCCTACTTCATCAATCAGTTCGATGAAAGCCATCGGTGCAGCGTCTCCGGCGCGAAAACCGGCTTTGATGATGCGCGTATAACCACCGGCACGATCGGAGCAAGCTTCTGCAACATCGCCGAACAATAGATCAACAATCGGGCGATGACGCAGCTTGGCCAATGCCTGGCGACGGGCATGTAAATCACCGCGTTTACCCAAAGAAATCAGTTTTTCAACATAGGGGCGCAGAGCACGTGCCTTGGGCTCAGTAGTCTCAATACGGCCATGTGTCAATAATGCTGTAGCGAGATTGGCCATCAGCGCACGACGGTGACCACTAACCAGCCCCAGAGAACCATGATGTTTACGATGTCTCATCTCTAACCTCTTATCTTATTCAGTTTCAAGCGGGGATTCCGCAGCATCATGCGGCGGCCAGTTTGGCAATTCCATGCCAAGTTCAAGCCCCATATTTTCCAGTACTTCCTTGATTTCATTCAAGGATTTGCGGCCAAAGTTTGGCGTACGCAGCATTGCCTGCTCACTACGTTGAACCAGGTCACCGACTCTAAAAACATCATCAGACTTCAAGCAGTTCATGGAACGCACTGACAGGTCAAGGTGTTCAATAGGCTGTGCCAGCAAATCTTCCAGAGCATTATCATCTTCTGGTTCAGTTTCGATTTCGATGATAGCTGTAAAATCAACAAATACAGCCAACTGCTGTTCGATTATGCGGGCAGCCTCGTTGACGGCTTCTTCCGGTGTCATGGCGCCATTTGTCTCAACTTCCATGATCAATTTATCATAATCGGTACGCTGGCCAACACGAGCAGACTCTACACGTGTAGCCACACGGGTGATCGGAGAAAAAGAAGCGTCTACCAGCAAAGAGCCAACAGCACGTTCATCAACTTCGCGCTCACTGGCAGCTTCATAACCACGACCCTTTTCTACTTTAGCTTCAATCTTAAGGTGACCATCATCATTCAGGTGAGCCAAAACAAGGTCGGGATTCAACACCATCAAACCTGCCGGACACTGAATATCGCCGGCAGTCACCACGCTTGCCCCTTTTACATCCAGAGAAATCGAAGCCGCATCATCACTTTCCATGCGAATGTCGAGCTCTTTGAGGGTCAGAATGATGTCCATGACATCTTCACGCACACCTTTGATGGTGTCGTATTCATGTGCAACGCCGTCAAAAACAACCGATGTAATCGCTGCACCCGGCAGTGAGGACAACAGCATACGACGCAGACTGTTACCAATCGTCGTGCCATAACCGCGTTCGAGTGGTTCGAACACAATCTTGGCTGCACGGCCGGGAATCTTCTCTTCAACGCTGATATTACGCGGATTAATCAATTGCATGAAATGATCCTCAGTGATTACTTGGAATAAAGTTCGACAATCAGTTGTTCGCGGATACCCGTATCCAACTGATCGCGTGCAGGCATTTCACGATAAACACCCTGACGGCTGGGCAGATCCACATCCATCCATTCTGCAGTGCCGCGAGTTCCGGCTGCTTCTGCAGCAGCATTGATTCGCAGATGCTCCTTAGCACTGTCTGCAAGCTCCAGACGTGATCCAACGCTTACACGGAATGAAGGGATGTTGGCGATCTTGCCATCCACCTTCACCAGCTTATGGCGTACAATCTGGCGTGCTTCCGTACGAGAGCTGGCCAGACCCATGCGATACACCACATTGTCCAGACGAGACTCAATTAACTGCAACAGATTCAAACCGGTTACGCCCTGCATACGGTCAGCATCCTTGAAATAGCTCAAAAACTGCTTTTCCTGCAAGCCATAGATACGTTTAACTTTCTGCTTTTCACGCAGCTGCAGACCATAGTCGGATACTTTGCTGCGACGGTTCTGACCATGCATACCCGGTGCATAAGGGCGGCGTTCGATCGGGCATTTGTCCGAATAGCATTTACTGCCCTTGATATATAACTTTTCGCCTTCGCGTCGACAAAGGCGACATTTGGCTTCCAAATAACGTGCCATCTAATAATACTCCTAAACGCGGCGCCGCTTCGGCGGGCGGCATCCATTATGCGGGATCGGGGTAACATCACGGATCGATATTACATTGATGCCAGCTGCAGCGATTGCGCGCAGTGCAGACTCACGGCCACTTCCTGGGCCACGAACCAGAACTGAACAGTTCTTGACGCCATGGTCCATAGCTTTACGGGCGGCCTCTTCAGCTGCAACCTGAGCAGCAAACGGCGTACTCTTGCGTGATCCTTTAAAGCCGGAAGCACCACTGGTAGCCCAGCAGATTGCATTACCCGATTCATCGCTGAAGGTAATGATTGTGTTGTTAAAACTTGCCTTGATATGAGCAACTGCATTGGCAATATTTTTGCGAACGCGTTTCTTACCAGTAGCTTTTTTTGGTGCAGCCATCAATTATCCCCTGTTACTTCTTCTTGCCCGCAACAGTGCGACGCGGACCTTTGCGCGTACGGGCATTCGTTTTACTACGCTGACCACGAACCGGCAAACCCCTGCGGTGGCGCAGGCCACGGTATGTACCAAGATCGGTCAAACGTTTGATATTCATCGTCACTTCACGACGCAGATCACCTTCGACATTGAAATCACTGTCAATCACGCCGCGAATCTTGGCAACGTCTTCATCGCTCAGATCTTTCACACGTGATTCTGCATTGATCCCTGCTTTGGCAAGAATCTGCTTTGAACTGCTCAGGCCAATACCAAAAATATAGGTCAACGCTACTTCTATGCGTTTCTGAGTCGGAATATTTACACCGGCTATACGAGCCACTTATTGCCTCCTTAGGTCTTAAGAAAAAGGTCGCGAACCATAGCCATGACGGCAACGTCGCGCAACTTCCTTAACCCTGACGCTGTTTATGTCGTGGATTTTCACAAATAATGCGAACAACGCCTTTACGGCGAATGACACGACATTTATTACACATTTTTTTAACTGATGCACGGACTTTCACGCCTGCACCTCCTCAACTCTTGTTATGCTAACCGACCCGATCACCTGCAACTTACTTTTCGCGGTAACTGATGCGCCCGCGTGACAAGTCATAGGGGGATATCTCTACGGTTACCTTGTCGCCTGGCAGGATTCGAATATAATACTTACGCATCTTGCCTGAAATTGTACACAATAACTCATGATCGTTTTCCAGCTTTACCTTGAACATGGCATTCGGAAGCTTTTCAACCACTTCGCCGGACATTTCAATAATATCTTCTTTTGCCATGCTTAGCTGATTACCGCCTTTTTCAGTGCGGCGTATACCGCATCCATTTCTCCGCTGGCATCCAGTCTAAAAAAGCCATCCTGATGCCGGTAAAAATCAAGCAATGGTGCCGTCTGCTCACTGTAGACTTCCAGACGATGGGTGATTACATCTTCGCGATCATCATCCCGCTGGTACAACTCACCGCCACAGCGATCACAGCACCCTGATTTTAGGGGCGGCGAATACTGCCTATGAAATCCAAAACCGCAAGCCCTGCAGATCAGCCTGCCACACAGACGTTTTAACAGTTTTTCTTTCGGTGCATCCATGAACACAATCTTGTCAACCGACAGTCCGTATTTGTCCAGCATAGCATCCAGCGCTTCAGCCTGTGCCACATTGCGCGGAAAACCGTCCAGCAAAAAACCGTAACTATCTCCACCAACAATGCGGTCCTTGATCATAGCCACGACTACCGCATCCGGAACCAGTTGGCCGGCATCCATAAACTGCTTGGCCTGCACACCTGCTTCTGTTTTATTACGCACGGCAGCCCGTAAAATATCACCCATAGCCAGGTGCGACAGACCATATTCGGATGCAAGTTTCTCGCCCTGCGTGCCTTTACCGACACCGGGGGGGCCAAACAAAATCAGGTTCATCAAATCAGATTTTTACTTGCCGGTTTTCAAACGAGCTTTCTTCATCAACCCCTCATACTGATGACTCATGAGGTGAGACTGAATCTGGCCCATGGTATCCATAGTCACCACAACAACAATCAATAGCGATGTACCCCCGAAATAAAACGGCACGGACAGCTCGGAAATCAACCACTGCGGTAGCAGACAAACCAGACTGACATAGGCTGCTCCCACCACAGTAATACGAGTAAGCACACTATCCACGTAATCGGCTGTTTTCTGACCCGGGCGAATACCGGGGATAAAGCCGCCATGTTTCTTCAGATTATCAGCAGTATCCTTCGGATTAAACACGATAGCCGTATAGAAGAAACAGAAGAACACAATCAATGCTGTGAACAAGGTCATATACAACCATGCTCCCGGTGACAGGATAGCAGACAAGTCGCCAAGCCAGCTGAATCCTTCAACACCCTTGGTGAACTGCGCAAATGTCGCTGGCAGCAAAATCAGTGAGGAGGCAAAAATCGGTGGAATTACACCGGCTGTATTGACTTTCAATGGCAAAAACGATGCCTTGCCTCCATACATGCGATTTCCCACCTGACGCTTGGCATACTGAATAGGTATACGGCGCTGGGCTCGTTCGAACCATACCACTGCAGCGGTAACAACCAGCGTCATAGCAAACAGCAGCAATACGACAAACGGTGAATATTCGCCGGTACGCGCTAACTCTAGCGTACCACCAACAGCAGATGGCAGACCTGCTGCAATGCCAGCAAAAATGATCAGGGAGATACCGTTACCAATACCCCGTTCAGTAATCTGCTCACCAACCCACATCAGGAAGACTGTTCCGGAAACCAGTGTCACCACTGTCATAGCACGGAAAGCAAGCCCCGGCTCAATCACCACCGACTGTCCACCTACCGAGAATGATTCCAGACCAATAGAAATGCCAATGGCCTGAAACAGTGCAAGCCCAACCGTACCGTAACGGGTGTATTCGGTAATTTTGCGTCGCCCTGCTTCACCTTCTTTCTTGAGTTGCTCCAGTTTGGGGGATACAACCGTCATTAACTGAATAATAATCGCTGCCGAAATGTATGGCATAATACCGAGTGCAAAAATAGTCAAACGGGACAGTGCACCACCGGAAAACATGTCGAACATACCCAGCAATGAACCCTGCGCCTGATTAAAGAACTGTGCCAGAATGCCAGCATCAATACCTGGAACCGGAATATGCGCACCTATTCGGAACACAATCAGCATAGCCAGCGTAAACATGATACGGTTTTTCAGTTCGGGAATCTTGCCTATATCTCCGAAACCACCCAGTGCTCCCACTCCAGAATTCGGCATATGGCTACGCCTCGACGGAAGGCAGGTTAAGTGTACCGCCAGCTGCTGCGATCTTGGCTGCAGCTTGAGCAGAAGCTGCTGTCACGGATACCGTCAGCTTTTTAGTCAATTCGCCATTGCCCAGCAATTTAATGCGGTCAACGGCGCTACGAACCAGACCCGCCTCATACAAAGCCGCTGCATCTACCGTAGCGCCATCATCAAATATATCCAGGCGGCCCAGATTCACCACCTGAAAATCGTTATTCTTAAGCGGTGTAAAACCGCGCTTGGGTACACGGCGGATCAGCGGCATCTGGCCACCTTCAAACCCACGTGCCACCTTGCCGCCGGTACGTGACTTCTGGCCTTTATGGCCGCGGCCAGCTGTCTTGCCATTACCGGTTGCGATTCCTTGGCCCTTGCGCTTACGCGATGGACGTGAACCTGCATCTGCTTTGAGTTCATTCAGTTTCATCGTTTACTCTCCGGATTCAATACGAACAAGATGACTGACTTTGTTCACCATGCCACGCACGGATGGCGTATCTTCGAGTTCGACGACCTGATGCATGCGACGCAGCCCCAGGCCAGTCAGCGTAGCTCTCTGATCTTTGGCATAACCGATACCGCTTTTGACCTGACGTACGCGAATTGTTGCTTTGCTTGCCATTTGAATACTCCTGATTACGCTGCTTTGCCACGACGGGCAGCAATCTGCTCGGGGCTTTCCAGCGATTTCAAACCATTAAATGTCGCACGCACGGTATTGATTGCGTTGCGAGAACCCTGTGATTTGGTCAATACATCTTTTACACCAACAGCATCAAGTACAGCACGAACAGCGGAGTTGGCAATGACGCCAGTACCTTCCGAGGCCGGCTTAATCATCACACGGCTGGCATCCTGAATTCCGATCACTTCATAATGAATAGTGTCGCCTTTACGAGGCACATGAATCAGTGACTTCTTGGCAATATCACATGCTTTACGAATCGCTTCAGGCACTTCTTTTGCTTTGGCATGACCAAAACCCACATGACCATTACCATCGCCCACCACCATCAAAGCTGAGAAGCTCATGCGACGACCACCGGAAGTGGTCTTGGCAATACGATTAATGGTGATCAGTTTCTCTGTCAGATCCAGTTCTTCTGCGTTGATCATTTATATACTCCTAAAACTTCAAGCCGCCGGCGCGAGCGCCTTCAGCCAATGCCTGTACGCGGCCATGGTAGGCAAAACTACCACGATCAAATGCCACTTTGCTTACGCCAGCTTTCACTGCACGTTCTGCAATCAATTTACCAACCGCTTCAGCACCGGCTTTGTTGCCACCGTTTTTGATGCTTGTATCAAGGCTTGATGCAGCAGCCAGCGTAGTACCGCTAGCATCATCAATCACCTGTGCATAGACGTGGCGAGCCGAGCGAAAAATACTCAGGCGCAAACGACTAGTTGCTTTCACACGAGCGCGAACCTTGCGGGCGCGGCGCACAGCGCCATTTTTTTCATAACGTTTAACAGCCATTTCCTACTCCTGACTCTCACGCGCATGGATTTTCTCAACCCATGACTAATACTTATCATGAGATGGAAAACATGCCGACGCGTTGTTTATCTGATGTTAAGCCTTCTTGCCTTCTTTCATAGCTACATATTCATCCACGTAGCGAACGCCCTTGCCCTTATAAGGCTCCGGCGGACGGAAGGCACGAATTTCAGCGGCCACCTGGCCGACCTTCTGTTTATCAATGCCACTGACGGTGATGATGCTCTTTTCCACTGCCGCACCCACGCCTTCCGGCAATGCATATTCAACCGGATGTGAAAACCCAAGTGACAGGTTCAGTTTCTTGCCCTGTGCCTGCGCACGATATCCAACGCCACGCAGTTCAAGCTTTTTCTCAAAACCAGTGGTCACACCGGTAACATTACTAGCCAGCAGTGCACGAACCAGACCAAAGAATGACTTGGTCTTCTTTGTTCCCAAATCTGAGCACAACACGGACAGCACATTGCCTTTCTGTTCCACTGTGATTCCCGGAAACAGCGGAGAGGTCAGCTCGCCTTTGCTACCCTTGATGGTGACAAAATCCGCAGCAACGCGTACTTCAACACCAGCCGGAATCGTAATAGGTTGTTTACCAATACGTGACATATCTA
>CAZBEN010000029.1:0-10157 GCA_964490955.1 uncultured Zetaproteobacteria bacterium
TCAAAGTGGATATTAAACGTTTTGGTTATTTTTCTGCTTCCCCGTTCAAACCCTATCGGCCCGGCATGGTGGTGGCTGCTGATTTAATATCCACAAAAGAGCGTAAAACCCTTTCCTCAAATGTATACAATGTCGGCTATGATCCGGATGATATTTCCAGATTCGATCTGCAAATCAGCTATATGACAAATATCCATATGGCCGATAAACGCTACTTTTATCGTAATTTCAAGAACCTGATGTCCCATGCCAAAGCAAGCTCATCGGCTTTGAAGTTTGTTGCCGGCGTAGCAGCAGAAAGTGTTGCCGGGGATCTGGAGAAACATGATCACACCTATCTCTTGGCTAGACGGCGATAAGAAAATACTGATGAATCGCGACTCGTATAATCAGCGTTTTCTTAAGCGACCCCACCATCCAGCAATATATTCTCCAGTCGTTTTCTGTGAGCAGGATGAGCACCACTGAGAGGTAGTCGAACATAAAATGAGGCGCCTTTTCCTGCCTTAGAATCCACCCGAATTTCCCCATGATGGGCATCCACAATACGTTTACAGATAGCCAGACCCAATCCTGCCCCTTCACCTTCTTTACGACAGCGTGCGTCATCAGCACGATAAAACCTGTCGAATAATCGCTGCTGCTGCTGTTCGGCAATGCCCGGGCCTTCGTCACGGATACAGATGATTGCCGAACCATCTCTTGCCTGAGCAGTCAAATAAATACTTGAATGTTCGGGTGCATGTTTGAACGCATTAGACAACAGGTTCATCACGGTGCGCTCGATTTGGCTGGCCTCACCCATAATCTCCAGCCCTTCTTCGATTTGCATATCAAGATTGACATGCTGACTGTCAAACAAGATCAGGTGTTGTTGCCCCACCTCCTGCAACAGAAGCGACAGATCAACAGGTGTCTGCACAATTTCCAGCTGACCGGCATCAGCACGTGCCAGCGTCAGCAGGTCATTGACGATACGTTGAATTCGGTCAATTGTGTCCAGTTGCTGGCGCAGAATCTGCTGGTATTCATCTTCCGTGCGCGGGTGCCGAAGGGCCACCTCGATTTCACCCTTGAGTATGGTTAGCGGCAGGCGAAGTTCGTGTGAGGCATCGGCAGTAAATCGTTTCTGAGCCTGGAAACTGGCTTCGAGATCTGCAAACATTTTATTCAACACCCGTACCAGAACTTGTATCTCTTTATCAAGTGACTTCGATTTGAGCCGACGTGTCAGGTCACCCGCTGCAACACCACGCGCCGTATTGGTAATTTCATGAATTGGCTCGAGTGCTCGCTTGGCCATATAGTATCCGGCAGCGGCACTGATTATAATAGAAATCAGACCGAGAATACCGCCAACGATATACAATAGATTGAATACAGCGCGGATATCTGCCGTGTTATGACCCAGCATCAGTGTGGCTATAATCCTGCCGTCATTGTGAATCGGATAAGCAATGACTCTGATATTGGCTTTGTTGAGCAGCGATTTGGTCGAAGCAAAGGAAGGTGTCCCCGAGCGGAAAGCCTGACCGAGTGCACGGCTGACATCATTTCCCCCTTTGTCGATAAGTGATCGATCAGAGCGGAAAAGAATGCGCCCGTTAGCGCCTACCAGCTGAATAGCACCCGGATAATGATCGGCAAAGCTGCCCAGATGACCGGACCAGAAATAGAAAGGCGAACTTTCTAGCTCATTGGCCAGCGATGTGGCCTGCGCCATAAGCTGTTCATCCAGTTCATAATAGACCCGGTTGGACAGGGCTGTATACAGCACAACTGCCGCGAATAGTAAAATGCCCAATTCCAGTGAAATATAAAGCAGCGCCAACCTGCCCCGGAAAGTGCGGAACATATTGGAACGCACCCTGTTGATAATACCTGATGGAAATAGAGTCAGGATACTACTCGATCGCGGCGACGGTCGTTAAGCCGATCAAAGTCGATCAGTTTGGCGGTGAATCGTCGCTGAGAAGATACCCCTGACCGCGCAGGGTATGCAACAACGGCGGCTCATAGCCTTTGTCGATTTTAGAGCGCAGATGACTGATATAGACATCAATCACATTACTTTCCGGGTCGAAATTCATATCCCAGACGTGTTCGCCAATCAGGGTCCTAGAGAGCACCTTGTCTTTATTGCGCAACAGGTATTCAAGCAGGGCGTATTCTTTGGTGGTCAGACGAATGGGTTTATCATTGCGTGTCACCCGTCTACTGATGGGATCCAGTTCCAGATCAGCAATCTTCAGAATCGGCGATTTACTGTCGGACTGTCTGCGCAACAGGGCGCGTACACGAGCCAATAATTCTTCAAATGCAAAAGGCTTGGCCAGATAATCATCTGCGCCAGCGTCCAGACCACGCACTTTATCCTCAATCGAATCCCGCGCAGTCAGCATCAGCACCGGTGTTGCCACACCGCTGGCACGAAGTTCACGGCAAACGACAATGCCGTTTTTCTTTGGCAGCATAAGATCGAGAATGATTAAATCGTAATCGTTGATTTCAGCCAAAAATTCACCGTCCTCACCATCGTAAGAAACATCGACGGCATGGCCTTCCTCTTTTAGCCCTTTCTGAATAAAATGGGCAACACGCTCTTCGTCTTCAACAACCAGAATTTTCATGCGGCTTAGTGTAGCATCCATCTATTGAATGCGCTAAGCCTGAAATAGGGGGAAATCATGGATTACCAACAGCTCAACAAAAAACGGGTATATCAGGGTTTTTTTGCCATGGATGAATACGTCATTGAACACGATCGCTTTGATGGTGGGCGCATAAAAATAAACCGCGAAAACATGGAACGTGGCGATGCAGCTGCAGTATTACTCTATGATTCTAGCGCTGATGAGGTATTACTTCTGGAGCAATTCCGCATAGGACCTGCTGTGCGGCGTGAGAATCCATGGCTGATCGAGATTGTTGCCGGCATCATTGATGAGGGAGAGACCGCAGAACAGGCGATCATTCGAGAATCTCGGGAAGAATCGGGATTTGTACCCACCCGTGTCACTTTCCTTGGCCGTTATTATACCACGCCGGGAGCCTGCTCGGAGCGAATCAGTCTGTTTCTCGGTATGGTAGACAAACATAACCGGGTTGGCGAAGGCGGCGGCTGTGCAGAAGAGCATGAGGATATTCGCAGCTACTGGGTATCGCGCCGGCAAGCGCTGCAAATGCTGAGTGAGGGGAAAATTGGTTCCGGCGCACCCATGCTGGCACTGTTGCTTGCCTTTGGCTGGAAAGGTGTCGTCGACATTAATTGTTAAAGTGTTACCGGCTCCATATACTGAACCTTGATGATATGACAGCTATCTTCGACAAATGGTACAACTGCATCCATCACCGGTTGAATCCATGCATTCTGTTCAACTGTAGTGGCATTAAAAAAGATACGCACAGGTGAACATCCCATCTGTTTGAGTTTCTCCAGCGTCAGCATCGCCTGATTAATGGCGCCAAGCTTGCAACCAATAACCAGCCACACCTCGCAACCCTCCATTGCTTCGATCCAGTCAGACACAAACAAGCTGTCGGTAAGCGGCGTCATCAGTCCACCCACACCCTCGATCAAACATGCATGCATATCTTCCGACTGCTGATTACACCACCGTACAAGGTGGCCTGTATCTATCAGTTGCCCTTCAGCGGCGGCGGATTGAGACGGAGCCACAGACGAGGCATAACGATAAAGGTTAATATAATTGGCATTTCCCAGACCTTGAGCGGCAAGAAGTGTTTCGATATCCTCATTTTTACCTGCTTCGTTCAGCCCACAAGCGACAGGCTTCAGTGCCTTGGCATGCATGCCCTGCTCAAGTAGCAAGCGAATAGCGGAAGCGGTCACCCAGGTTTTGCCGGCCTCTGTATCGGTGGCGGTGATGAAAATTTTACACCCCATGAAGATTTATATCTCCTGCTGCACGAATAGGAACCATGCCCTCGCTATGCTCATAACCAGCTTTTTTATACCAGGCTTGCCCGTAGAGCGCCTCAAACGTAGCGTAAATGTTGCCGTCTTCGCCCCGGTGTCTATCTGAATATTCACACTCCAGTTTTTTGATTAGCGATCGGCCATACAAGCCACTTTTGCGACCACGGATAGCTGAAGCTGAAGCACCCAGACCTTTCAATTCCCGAATCAGGCTGATGGTGTCGGGATAAGTCAGGGTAAACATATCCGTATCTGTAACCGGCAGTTCAATGGGCAATTTCATCAGCGCATCACCCAGCGATGTAACATCCGGAAACGGGAGTACATGGCCGGCACGTTCGGGTTCAATACTTGCCAGCGATTGCCTCAATTCAGCAAGCGTGCGTCGTCCAAAGGTCGAAAACAACATCAACCCACCCGGTGCCAGCACCCGCCGCATTTCCAGCAACATCGCCTGCGGATCGGATAACCATTGCATGGTCAGATTCGAACACACCAGATCGAACTGCTCTGCTTTCAGCGGCAGTGCGGCTGCATCACCGCTGATATGATGGTGATGCCCATGCCAGGGTAAACGGCGTCCATGCCCTTGGCGTGTGCTTTGCACCATGGCTTCGGACAGGTCCACCGCTACAATCTCCGCACCCTTGAACTTTCCACGCAGCAGACGGGTGAAGTAACCGGTACCACAACCGATATCAAGAATACGCTTCGGCTGGATTTTGGTGAAAGAGAGATGAGCCAATAAACGATCGGCAATTTCGCGTTGCAATACGGCATGCGCATCGTAACTGCCAGAAGCCGATGAAAATGCACGTTTCACATGGCTGGTTTTAATATGGGACTCGATAGAGGAATGATTCACAGTGTTTGCCACCAGTTGATAAAAGTTCGGTTAAATATTGCAGGCTGCGTCAGAAAGGGCGCATGGCCACAGTTTTGAAACAGGTGCAAGTGACTATTGGGCATAGATTCCGCCAGCCAGCGCCCGGAATCTGTTGAAACAACCGCATCCTGCTCACCATGCACAACCAGTGTCGGCACAGACACCTCGGCAACACATTGTCGCAGATCCATCGATTCAAGTAATTCCAGGCCATCGCTTAATCCCGCTGAGGATGGCGGATGCTTTCGATCCACAGCCTGTTTGGCCAGCATATTGTAGTTACTCCGACTCAAGCCATCGCCATGCAGCATCAAAGCAAAAAAACGATTTAATAATCTTCCGCCCCCGCTTGCAACAGCCTCTTCAAAAGCCGCAAACAATGATTGATCGCAACCGGGTTGCCAGTCCGGTTTGCGACGGAAACAGGGTGTCGTTGAAACCAGTGCCAAAGCTGCAATACGATCGGGAAAAGACCGGGTAAGCTGCAATGCCAGCATACCCCCCAATGACCAACCGACCAACACACAAGGTTCCGTAGGCAATTGTTCGGCCAATGTTTCGACCCAGGCATCAGATGTCAAATCGTCCGAGCCACCATGACCGGGAAGGTTCAAATAAAGAGCATCGGGAAAAGCTTCATGTTGTTGGCACCAAATCTGCTGCGATTGGGCCCAACCATGCAAAAAAACCAGTTGTTTCATACAATATCCATGAGGTAATCAATCAATGTGTCAATCTGCTCCATACTGTGTGATGCACTTAAGGTGAAACGCAGTCTGGCCGTGTTTTCCGGCACTGTCGGAGGCCGAATCGCGGCAACAAAAAAACCATGTTCGGCCAATGCTGTCGACATAGCCAAAGCCTGTGTATCGGACCCCACAATCAATGGCTGAATGGCAGTATCGGAAGCCACAAAACCCAGTGCTGCGGTGCCCGCCTTGAAGTGTGCGAGATTACGATGCAACTGACTGACCTGTTTAGCCTGTTGGATCAGGCCAAGAGCCGATTCAGCTGCTGCAATCATCGCCAACGGCAACGCGGTGGAATAAACCATTGTACGCTGGCGCTGCCTTAACCCCTCAATCAATTCATCCGTGCCGAGAATAAATGCGCCATAACTTCCGAATGCCTTGCCGAACGTACCCACTTCGACCAGCCGGTCATGTCCGGTAACCTTATGCATGGATGTCAGGCCTGTGCCACTTTCTCCAACTGTGCCAATACCGTGTGCATCATCGATGATGAGCAAGGCATCGTGTTCTTCGGCCAGTTGGAGCAACAAACTGACGTTGGCACAATCACCATCCATACTGAACACACCGTCGGAAACAATGATACGCTTTTCGGCAACATGCTGCTTCAGCTGCTGTGCAAGCTGGCTGGTATCCAGATGCGCATAACGATGGGTTTTGGCTCCGGATAAACGTGCGCCATCTACCAGCGAGGCATGATTGAGTTTATCAGTGAAAAGATGTGTACGACGATCAGCCAAAGCCTGCATCAGGCCGAGATTGGCCAACATGCCCGATCCTGTAATCAGGCATGCCTCATATCCTTTCCAGCGGGCCAGTTTTTCTTCCAGCCGGTGCAGCATCGGATCATCACCGGACACCAGTCGTGAAGCGCCGCTTCCCACCATGACTGAGCATGCTTTTTGTGCTGCCATACAAACATCAGGATGCGTGCTCAACCCCAGATAATCATTGCTGGAAAAATTGACCAACATCCGGCCATTCACTTCAATACATACGCCATTGCGCTGTGATGCCAGAAAACAGCGCTGGCGTGTTTCGGGTATTTCTGCAAACCAATTGCGTGAATCGATCATGTCCGGCATGCTGGTTGGCATGAACATGCTGTCAACCAAAGGTGTGGTTCTGGTTAACCAGTTGCGTGATTTACTGTTTCCACCGTCCTGTCTTTTCTGTCATACACCGATGCCTGCCGGCAATGGCTGTTGCACCTCATGCCTTGAAACTATTGAAATATGGCCGCACTCCACCTGCGGTCGCTGCGGCATTCCATTACCGGCAGAGGTGCAACCCGGACCCTGCGGGCGCTGTTTACAAAAACCACCTGCCCAAAGTCATACCTGCAGTTTGTATTGCTATCACGGGGCGGTACGGGATGCGATTCTGGAATGGAAACTGCAAGGCCATGATGCAGCGGTACGCTGGCTGGTGGACACTGCTGCGCCGACCATCCGGGAGAAAATCGATGAACATTCGTTATTGTTGCCCGTACCCATGCCACTCTCACGGATGCGCAAGCATGGCCAGCATCATGCCGCCAATCTCTGTAAATGGCTGGCTGATGATACGGGATGTACCCGGGACTGGCATTTGCTTCGGCGTATCGGTGAACAGCCGCGACAATCGGCGCTTTCAGGTCAGGCCCGACGGAAAAACCTGCGTAAGGCATTTGCGCTGGCTGACGACTACGGTCAGCGATGGCAGGATTTGGGCGATCAGGTCACTTCGGTCTGGATTGTCGATGATATTCTGACCACTGGATCGACATTACATTTTGCCGCCCGCGCCAGCTTGAAGCTGGGTGTACCGATAAACGTACTGTCGCTGGCGCGCACATCACTCAAAGGATAGGTTTTAAAGCATGGTAAATATTGAAGTTTATTCTGGCGACTTCTGCCCCTATTGCGTACGTGCCAAGGCATTGCTTAAGAAAAAAGGCCTCGAATTCTCCGAATACAATGTACGTAAAGATATTAAACGGCAGGCTGAAATGTCTGAACGCGCCCCTGGCGCACGCACAATTCCACAGATTTTTATTAACAACCGCCATGTTGGCGGTTGTGATGAACTCTATGCTCTGGAGCGCCGTGGTGAACTGGACACCTGGTTAAAGGCTTCTGCATAATAAAATGCGAAGCATTGAACTGTGGTTGATGCGCATTTTGGTGCATAAAACGTTAGAGATGGTCAGAAAAACTCAGCGTTTCCTTTAAATATTTACGCATCATGTAACTGATTGGTAATACTGACCCAGTGATCGTAATTGAGTTGTTCAGGTCGTTTGCCCGAATCGACACCAATAGCCTCAAACTGTTCCAGTGTGATAAAACCCCTGAAATTATTGGCAATCGTTTTGCGGCGATGGGCAAAGCCCTGGCGTACGGTTTGCTGCAAGTACTGATATTTGCATGCCGGGATTTTACCGTGAGGTGTCAGCAGGATTACTGCCGAATGCACTTTTGGCGGCGGTGAAAAAGCTCCTGGAGGCAGAACCATCAGCCGTTTCACATCATAATAGTGGCGTACCAGCACCGACAGCCCCCCATAGACTTTACTGCCGGGATCAGCCGCAATGCGTTCAGCCACTTCGCGCTGATACATCAGCACCATGCCTCCGGGGAGAGAGTATGCCGCCAGCATGGCCGTCAGCGGACCGCTGAGATTGTAGGGTAAATTGCCGGCAATCCAGTCCGGTCGGATGGATTTCACTGTCCCATCTAACTCCCGCATCACATCACCATGGATCACTGACAACACGTTATTTTTTTCAGCTACGCGTTGCCAATGGGTCGCAAAATGATCATCCATCTCAATCACAGCCAGTTTACCAACCCGATTCAGCAAGACTTCGGTAATCGCTCCGGGCCCCGGACCGATTTCGATCACAGATGCTCGCTCAGGGATAGCGCACGCGATACGGCGAATAGCACTGTGATCTCGCAAAAAATGTTGGCCGAGCGACTTTTTTGGGCGTTGGAAATGATGGTCAGTCATAGGGCAAGCGTAGCCGATATTGGCATCAGACATAACATTTCTTATTGGCTCTTGCCTTATAAGGGATTGTTCCTAGAATCCGCAACCTTTTTCGAGCCGTTGACTACGGATGTTCAGCTTTCTGGGACATTCGGCAACAATATCCGGGAGGTCTGGCATGAGCAGTGAAAAACGCCGTTTGATTGCGGGAAACTGGAAAATGAATGGGTCACTTCAAGAGGCCAATGATTTCATGGATGTCTTCGGAGACAACCCGGCTCCGGATCATGTCGAAGTGGCACTGATGCCACCGTTCACACTGCTGCACCCCATGTCTGATCGACTGGCATCAATGGGCGTAGTACTGGGCGCACAGAATGTCTATAACGAAGACAAGGGCGCTTTCACCGGTTCGATTTGTCCGATGATGTTACGCGATGCCAACTGTCACTATGTGATTCTCGGACATTCCGAGCGCCGCAGCATCATTGGCGAGAGTAATGCCAAGATTCGCTCCAAGATGAATGCATCCTGGTTACACGGACTGGAGCCCATCCTGTGCATCGGTGAAACACTGGAGCAACGCGAGAAAGGCATTACCAATACGGTATTGGCTGAACAGTTGTCGATCCTCAAAGGTGCGCCGAAAGAGATGCCGTTGACAGTGGCATATGAACCGGTCTGGGCTATTGGCACAGGCGTCACCGCATCTGCAGAACAAGTGACCGAAACACACGCATTTGTACATGAAGAATTGGTCCGGCTCGGCCATGATTGTCGCGTCCTGTATGGCGGAAGCGTCAATCCGGGCAATGCTGAAGAACTGATGAGTTGCCCTGGTGTGGAAGGTGCTTTGGTGGGCGGAGCAAGTCTGAAGGCCGACTCATTTATGGAGATCGTGAAAGCCACCGTGAAAGTGGTGAGCTGAGGAGATAAGGATGACAACAATAATAATTATCGTACATGTACTGGTAGCTCTGCTGCTGATTGGCGTAGTGCTGATCCAGCGCGGCCAGGGTGCGGACATGGGCGTGTCTTTTGGTGGTGGCGGTGCGCAAACACTGTTCGGAAGCCGCGGTTCCGGTTCATTTCTGGGTAAGCTGACAGGAGGCCTGGCAGCAACATTCATGTTGACCAGCCTGACGTTGGCTTTCTTTTCCCAGCAGCAGACTGGCTCTGTGGTGGAACGCACTATTGCCAATCAGGCTCCACTTGAACAGCCAGCTAATTCCAAGCCGGTGCAAGGTGGTTTTGATCCATCCAAATTGAAGAGTGACACGCCGGCCCCGGTCACAGATAGCTTGCCAGGAGCTGAATAAAGTTTCAGGCCATCCAGGTGCCTGATATGCCGGAGTGGTGGAATTGGTAGACACGCCATCTTGAGGGGGTGGTGAGGAAACTCGTGCTGGTTCGAGTCCAGTCTCCGGCACCAACAAGAAGGGGCGGTGTGACTTGATGTCACGCCGCCCCTTCGCGTTAGTGGTTTCCAAATAAAAACACTCAATGTCACTCCCTTTTTTGCGTTAGTCCTCTGTCTCAATTGACCATGAATCAATGTCACGTCCTTTTTCGCGTCAGGCTTTTCTCCAAAAAAACTTCACCTTAA
>CAZBEN010000029.1:10257-13452 GCA_964490955.1 uncultured Zetaproteobacteria bacterium
TCAATGTCACGTCCTTTTTCGCGTCAGGCTTTTCTCCAAAAAAACTTCACCTTAATGTAACTTCAGCACGACCATGCTAATCTACCCCTATGCTTGATGTACTTTGCGTAGGGCACGCCTCATACGACATTTCCATGGCGGCAAGGCATCACCCGGAAGCGAATGAGAAGATTCTGGCCGATGCCATGCAGCTGGCAGGGGGTGGCCCTGCCGCCAATGCAGCTGTGTGCGTGGCAAGGCTTGGCGGCAAGGCAGGCTTTTGCGGTTACCTGGGCGACGACCTGTTCGGAACAGCGCATTTACATGAATTTGAAACCGAATGCGTAGATACCTCGCTAATCGTGCGGGGCAACCACCCTTCGCCGGTATCCCAGATACTTGCCAAACCGGATGGATCCCGTTCGGTGGTTAATTTCAAGGCAGCTACGCCGTGGATGGGTGCAAATGCAGTGGCAATTTCTCATACACCAAAAGTGATGCTGTTTGACGGCCATGAACCTTTGATATCCATATCTCTGTGCCAATGGGCGAAAGCGAATAGTATACCTACTGTGCTTGATGCCGGCTCTCTGCATCAGGGCACACAGGATTTGGCCGGAACTGTCGATTATCTGGTTGCCTCGGAGAAATTCGCCGTGCAATTCACGGGTATGGATAATCCACAGCTCGCCTTGCAAATCATGCAGGAAACAGCTGATTGTGTCGTGATTACGATGGGTGAGAGTGGCTTGATCTGGAGCAAAAACGGAGAGGCCGGCAGCATGAAAGCATTCACAGTCGATGTGATTGACTCGACAGGATCAGGAGATGCTTTTCACGGTGCCTTTGCCTACGGTCTGTCTTTGGGTATGGACTGGCAAATGTTGTTGCGTTATGCCTCGGCAGCCGGGGCACTGACCTGTACAAAACTGGGGGCGCGAATAGCCCTGCCGGATGCCGCTCAGGTTCAATGCTTGTTAGATGAGCACTAATTGAGCATGCTTTCCAGATTGGTGCAGCGGGCTATGACCCCCGAGATGCAATCAATACGATTGATGATCATGGTCGGGCTAACCACGATCATTGCAGTCCCTCACTGCCAGGGAGGTGAATTGATGAATATTACATCACCTGCTTTTGCAGCAGGTGGAGCCATACCGGGAAAATATACCTGCGAAGGGCAGGATATTTCACCTCCGCTATTTTTTACAGGCATCCCCGAAGCTGCCAAATCACTGGTTCTGATCATTGATGATCCGGATGCGCCTGACCCATCCGCACCGAAAATGACTTGGGTGCATTGGCTGTTATTCAACCTTCCAGCTCAATTGGAAACGCTTGGTGAAGACATCCAGAAACTTCCGGAGGGCACAGGTACTGGATCCAATGACTGGAAACGAAACGATTACGGAGGGCCGTGTCCTCCGATTGGCCGTCATCGCTACTTCTTCAAACTGTATGCACTGGATACCCGACTGGATGATCTGAAGTCACCGGATCAACCGGCCCTGTTGCAAGCCATGCAAGGCCATGTGCTCGCACAGGCCGAACTGATCGGTACATATTTGAAGCAACGTTGAAACATCTGCATGGCTATCCGTTTTGATTCAGACAACAGGAGGAAGGTATGAAAAAAATCCTGATTAGCGCCTGCCTGCTGGGAGAGAACGTCCGTTACGATGGCAGTAACAGCCGGATCAATTCAAATATACTCAGTCAGTGGCAACAGGAAGGACGGTTGATCTCCACCTGTCCGGAAATGGCGGGAGGATTACCTGTACCCAGAGTGCCTGCCGAAATCAGTCAGGGAAATGCCGATGCCGTATTACGTGGCCAATCTGATATTCTTAGAAAAGACGGTGTCGATGTGACCGATGCATATGTGTACGGAGCTGAAATGACGCTGGCCTTGTGTATGAAACACAATATCCGGATTGCGATCTTAAAAGAAGGCAGTCCTTCCTGTGGTGTGGCATGTGTGAATGACGGCAGTTTTTCCGGCCACAAAATTGAAGGCCAGGGTGTAACTGCCCGGTTATTAACCCGGCATGGCATTTCCGTGTTCAATGAACGTCAGTTCAGTGATGCCGCCACTCGATTAACCGAACTGGAATATTGCTATAGCTAATCAGAGTATGGGCTTGAGTTCCGAACTGTATGGCTACCTGTTATCTATGGGGCTGAGAGAACCCGACATGTTGCAACAGCTGCGTGAAGCAACAGAAAAAGAAGATATGTCAGTGATGCGTTCTGCTCCTGAGCAGGGTCAGTTCATGGCAATGTTACTGCGTTTGACAAAGGCGCGGCGGGTACTCGAAATCGGTACCTATACCGGCTATGCAACACTATGGATGGCACTGGCTTTACCCGATGATGGTGAGATAGTCAGTTGTGATGTATCGGAGCAATGGACAGCCCTTGCCCGGCATTATTGGGCTGTTGCCGGCGTGGATAAGAAAATACACCTGCATCTGCGTCCGGCTATGGAGACATTACAGACATTGCTTACAGAGGGTGGGCAAGGCCGCTTTGACTTTGTCTTTATCGATGCTGATAAAATAAACTATCAAGCCTATTTCGAAGCTTGTATGCAACTGGTTCGGCCCGGCGGACTGATTGTGGTAGATAATGTACTCTGGGGTGGAGGTGTAATTGATCCGGCCAATCATGAAGCCAGCACTGAAGCGATACGTATATTTAATCAATCACTGGTAAACGATGCACGGATCGATATTTGCATGCTACCCGTTGCTGATGGCATCACGCTGGCGCAGAAGCGATAAAGAGCGGGGAATTTCTACGCATGCCGGGGTATCATCCGGTCTTTTTCAATAGCGGAGAAATTGTAATCATGAGCAGGAGGTATTCCAAATGAACTCAAACATAACACGAACAAACAAGCCGATCCTCGTAACACTATTCTTCGCTGGCCTGCTATTTTCTGCAACTGCAATTGCGGGGGAAGACCAGGCACGTGCTTTTGATGCCAATGGCGATGGCAAGATTACTTTTGAAGAGGTCATGAAGAAACTTGAAAAATCGGCCCGCACGACCTTTGATGCCATGGATCACAACAAGGATGGCGTCCTATCGGAAAAAGATTTCGATGATGTACGGGATGGTATGAGAAAACTCGAAGACTGGCTGTATGATCTTCTTAAACCGTTTATGGACAACGACAATAAATCCGACCCCAGGGCTGTGTAAAGCATCAAC
>CAZBEN010000030.1:0-13204 GCA_964490955.1 uncultured Zetaproteobacteria bacterium
GCCAACCCATTTCAAATGGGATGATATTCAGGAAAGCTTGAAAGAAATGGAGATCACTGGTGGCTGATTTTAACTTGGCTCGGCGCCACTTGCTGATCTGGCTCCTTAAAGGCGCGGCATGGCTGGTTACATTGCTAATAGGTGGTCGTTTTTTTCTACCCGGTAGCAGAGCTGAGGCCGCAGCCCAAAGCTTCCCGACTCAGGATTATGATTGGGACAAGCACCGATGGGCCTTCGGCGTGGATGCAACGCGTTGCATCGGCTGCAACAAATGCGTGGAAGCTTGTAAGATAGAAAACAATGTTCCCGGTGATGCGCACCATTTTAGAACCTGGATTGAACGATATGTATATCTGAAAGGAGAGCATGATCCACGTATCGACAGCCACGCCACTGCCACCAACATCGAAGCCTCCGGGTCGGAATCAGAATCACATTACCGTTTTGCCAACCAGTATCATTCGGAACAGGTAGAAAAAGCATTTTTTGTTCCCAAACTGTGCAATCATTGTGAGCGACCATCATGTGTTCAGGTATGTCCAACTGGCGCCACATTCCGGACCAGAGATGGGGTTGTTCTGGTTGATCGAAAATATTGCATCGGCTGCGGCTATTGTATTCAGGCCTGCCCTTACGGAGCTCGTTACCTTAACCCTGATCTGAAAGTAGCCGATAAATGCACCTGGTGTTATCACCGAATCACCCGAGGCCAACAACCTGCTTGCGTGGAAGTATGTCCAGTTGGGGCTCGCATCTTTGGCGACCTGAATGATGCAAAAAGTCCCATCAATCTTTTCATACGTAACAATCGGGTAGATGTATTAAAGCCAGAAACCGGCAACCGTCCGCGCGTGTTTTATGTTGGTTTGGACAAGAGCGTAAAATGATTGAAATGATGGTTCACGTATCTTCCTCTACGGCCGGGTATGTCTATCCAAATGAAACCGTAGTCCCGTGGGGAATTCTTATTGTATTCTATCCCTATGTGACGGGTCTGGTAGCCGGTTCTTTTACAGTCTCCAGTCTTTATCATGTGTTTGGCGTTAAAGCCTTCAAGCCGATTGCCAGGTTTGCCCTGCTTGTATCGCTTTCTTTCATGCTTTTTGTACCAACATTTCTGCTGGCTCATTTGGGACACCCGGAACGCGCGCTTAATGCCGTTATTACTCCGCACCTGACCTCTGCATTTGCTGCTTTCGGGTATATCGCCGGATTTTATATCATCGTGCTGATGCTGGAAGTGTGGTTTTCCTTCAGACCTGAAATTGTTGCCAGGTCTGCTTGCCCGGGATTCACTGGTATTTTTTACAGGGTACTGAGCCTTGGTTCAGCAGATCTATCCGGGACTACATTAAAAACGGATGCCCGATGGATCTGGTGGTTGGCAATCATCGGCATCCCCGCTGCCCACATTCTACACGGCTATGTAGGCTTTGTTTTCGGATCGCTCAAGGCACGCGAATGGTGGGCATCCGATCTGATGCCCGCAATCTTCCTGGGGTCCGCCATTATTTCCGGCATCGCTATTTTGATTTTGCTCTATACGATGGCCAGCCGTTTAAGAGGCACCAATCCTGATGCCTCTTGTATGCGCAGCCTTGGCTATACCTTATGGGGCTTCCTGATTTTTACGCTGGTACTCGAACTCCTTGAATTTATCAATATCGTATACAAGAGCCGCGAAGGCATTGATATGATCTTCAGATTGATCGCCGGCCCCATTTACTGGGGGGTCATCATTCAAATTGTAACAACTCTAATTAGTTTGGTTACCCTTGCATGGGTCATCTATTACAAAGAAGAAGGGGCTAGTATGCTTCGAAAACTGATGCTCTGTGCAATTTTACTTCTGATTGGCGTATTTGCCATGCGCTGGAATGTTGTCATTGGCGGACAGGAGTTATCCAAAACCATGACTGGACTTATCTATTACTCCCCGCCTATATTTAGTCGCGAAGGCATATTCATGTCAGTATTGCTATTCACCTTACCTTTTGGCTTGTTGGCATTGCTTGTAAAAGCTCTCCCACCTTGGGGAGCCTCGGGCAATAACCGACAATAGCACTCAACTATTTGAATTCATTGAATTTTAATTCTTCCCCGCTAAACTGCGCCAAACTCAAAAAAGGCGGCCTTCCATGCCCAAATATAAACGATTTCACGATGCTTCAGTCAGTGAAAAAATTCTGGACTCAATGTTTCTTATTACCATTGGGCTGGCTTATCTGTTTGCTCTGCTGAACCTCTATTACACTCACCAGGGTCGTGATGGAGAGCCGGGGCTCTCCGTTAAAGATGTAATGATCGCCTACTATGGCAGTCATAACCAGACCCGTCTTGGTGCCGCTATCAATGGTCCGATGGAATCCAATTTACCCAACCCGGCGGCAAAACAGGATATTTTGGACTGGATCAGCCATGGAGTGCCTGAGAAAGAGTTTCACGAAAAGGTCGAACCAATCCTGCAAAATAACTGTGTGATGTGCCATTCAGCCGAAAGCGGTATGTCCATCCCCCACTTCACGTCCTATGCAAACGTCGTCAAGTTAACCGAAACGGATACCGGCGCGACCATCCCAGCACTGGTACGCGTATCGCACATCCACCTGTTTGGTATTGCCTTTATCCTGTTTTTTGTAGGTCGAATTTTTATCCTCAGTGAAATGCCGATCTGGCTCAAGCGTATCACGGTAGCCATTCCATTCCTGTTTCTGCTAATGGATATCCTATCCTGGTATATTACCAAGATTGTCCCCGGCTTTGCATATGTTGTCGTCGCCAATGGCGCGCTCATGGGCATCGCCTTTGGCGGCCAGTTGCTGACCAGTCTGTATCAGATGTGGTTCTATAAACCCAAGGTGATACCGATTGAGATGTAAACAGGTGTAATCGTTTTATCTCTGCGTGCAATCATTCCGCTCAGGTATGATTCAAGCAAAGGTTATCATTGCTCCATGATATAAAAAAACAGGAGCACATCAAAGGAGAGTATTATGAAAAAAACATATCTTATTTTAGCTGCAGCAGCATGTTTCGGCCTCACATCACAAATTGCGATGGCTGAAGTAAACGCCGAGAAAATTTATAGCTCCAAATGCAAAATGTGCCACAAGATAGACAAGAAAAAAGTCGGCCCGGCATTCAAGGATATGAACACCGATCCGGCTGTATTGAAAGCTGCCATCACTGATGGACGCAAAATGATGCCGAAATTCAGCAAGAAACTGAGTGGAGAAGAAATTGATGCCATGGTGTCTTTCATTCAAAGTAAACAGCCGGCTGCAGCCAACCCTTGCGCTAACAACCCTTGCGCTAAGTAAACATCTGGTAAATAGTTAGCCCATAAATCTTTATGGGGAAGGAGAGTCTATGCGAATCAAACAATGGATCGGGGCATTAGCTGCTCTGGCAATATTACCGATGGCAGCATCTGCAGCCGATACCATGGATGGAAAGGCTCTCTACCAAGCCAATTGCGCCAAATGTCATGGCGCAACTGGCGAGGTGTCCGAATATGGTAAGAGCCTGAAGCCCTTTTCTGCCCGCAATCACAGAGCGATTGCCAAACTGATCAGCCGGGATGAAATGCGTCGTATTATTACTTATGGTATCAAAGGCACAGCCATGACAGCGAAAAAATACACGCTGGATGCATTGGAAATTGAGGAGGTCATCGATTACATCAAGACCTTTGATTACACGCCTAATCTGGCCAATGGCAAGAAACGCTTCAAGGCGGTATGTTCCAGTTGTCACGGTATGGATGGTCGCGCGAAGACAGGCGTAGGCGCCAAAAATCTGGTTTATACCAAACTCAATCTGACCGAAATTGTTCACACCATGCGCTATGGCCGCCCGAACACATTGATGACCAGCAAGCGTCACCAGCTGAGCAATCCGGATATCGCCGATATTGCCAGCTATGTAGATTCGTTACGCTATCTGGCCAATCCTGCCAATGGCAAAAAACTGTATGCCAGCAACTGCGCCTCTTGCCACGCTACACCGAGCGATATCAAATTGATCGGTAATGCAGCATCAACCCGTTCAATTTCAGACCTGAGCGATCGACTGCTTGACCTGCGCATTCGTCATGGCCGTCATGTGGATCGCGCCGGCAAGAAAGTGGAAAAACTGTCGTCTGACAGTATTCAGGATATCATGGCTTATATGAGGGTCAGCACACACTAATGTCCAATATGAACCACGCGTCTGGCGCCTCCCAATTGGGGGGCGCTGATCTTTTTGACCTGGAAATCATCAAGAAATACGATAAGGCAGGGCCGCGTTATACATCCTACCCTACCGCACCGATGTTCCATGCCGGCATCGGGGCAGAGGATTATGCTGCGACGTTGAAACGCGTCGCAACAGATGACGCGCCGCTATCGTTGTATATCCATATTCCGTTCTGTAACACGGTTTGCTACTACTGCGGCTGCAACAAAATCGTCACCAAACAGTATGATCGTGCAACGCCCTATCTTGAGTTACTGCTCAGGGAAATTGATCACGTTGCCGATACCATGGGTGATACGAAACGACTTGTTACCCAGCTGCATTTCGGCGGTGGCACGCCTACCTTTATGAGCAATGATCAGATGCGCACCATCATGGCCAAATTACGCAAACGTTTTAACTTCGTCGCCAAAGACGAGGGTGAGTTCAGTATCGAGATCGATCCGCGCGAATGCGATGAAGATACCGTACGCGTTCTCGAGGAGATCGGTTTGAATCGCATGAGCATGGGCGTACAGGATTTTGACCCGATTGTGCAAAAAGCCGTGAACCGCATCCAGAGCAAGGAAGAAACCCTGCGTGTGTTGAATGAAGCGCGCACGCACGGCTTCGAATCCATGAATATCGACCTGATGTACGGCCTGCCACACCAGACTGTCGAAACCTTCAATGCCACGCTGGATACGATTATCGCATTCAGCCCTGACCGTATTGCTCTGTTCAACTATGCCCACCTGCCCCATATGTTTATGCCGCAGCGCCGCATTGATGAGGCTGCAATTCCCACACCGCAGGAAAAGCTCAATATCCTTGAGCACAGCATCAACAAGCTGCTGGATGCCGGTTATGTCTTTATCGGTATGGATCATTTCGCTAAACCAAGCGATGAACTGACGATTGCCCAGCAGGAAGGTAAATTATATAGAAACTTCCAGGGGTACAGTACGCAGGCAGACTGTGATCTGATTGGCCTGGGAGTCACCTCTATCGGTTATGTCGGTGGTGGTTTCTTTCAGAACAGAAAAGAAATGGATGCCTATACTGAAGCTGTTGAACAGGGTGCGTTCCCTGTATTCCGCGGTTATATATTATCAGAAGAAGATCATTTACGCCGTCAGGTGATTATGCGCCTGATGTGTGATTTTGCCCTTGAGTACAGTCAGTTTGAGACAGAATTCGGTATTGTGTTCAGGGAACATTTTGCCGATGGCTTATCCGATTTGCAGGAAATGCAATCCGACAAACTGGTTGAGCTGCGTGATGATGGTTTAACCGTACTGCCGGCCGGACGATTGCTGATTCGCAACATCGCCATGGTATTCGATGAATACCTGCAAAAGAAAAAAGAGAGTACCAGCTTCTCAAAAACGATTTAACCCGGACTATTCATAAATACTGCCGCATCCTTGCTTGATCCGCATCCACTCGCGCAATTTCTGCATATATAAGGCTGTTTTCTCTGTGGCAAACTGCTTGTCCAGGGTTCTACCCCATTTCTACGGACGGTTTAAAAACGACGCAAAAAGCTGTGCGGCTGATTTAAACGTTAGACTGCGGGAAAACCCACTTTTTCTTTCTCTATCACCGGTCTGTTTACACGGAAGTCTGTGACATCCAGATGTGGCGATTCACCCATCATCCAGCGACTCATGAGATCCGCAGTACCCGGTGCCAGTGCGACACCATTTCGATAGTGGCCGGTAGCTACCCATAAACCGGGGTATCCTTCTACAGGCCCCAGATATGGCATGCCATCCGGGCTACCCGGCCTGAATCCCATCCATTTTTCAACAATTTCCGCACCTTTGAGGCCCGGAGTGATCCGCCATGTGGCATCCAGCAAATGATCGACTATATCTTCAGTCGTGCCGCGCTGGAAACCCACCCGCTCCATGCTGGCGCCAACCAGAATATGACCGTCGACCCGAGGTACCATATACACATCATCATGTTTAATAATGTGATTCACCATCCCCGGTTTATCCCTGAGCAGTACAATCTGCCCTTTCACCGGTTCCACAGGCAGGCTTAAACCAATCTGCCGGGCCAGTTCGCCACTCCAGCTTCCGGCTGCCAGCAACACAGCATCAGCTTCGATCTCTTTACCATCTGCCAGTTTGACAGAGCTTATGGCTCCCTGTGCATTTTCATTCAAAGCAACAACTTCGCTATGCTCGCGAACCGGTACCCCGCATATCTCAAGCGCTTTTCTGATTGCGCTCATCAAACGCGGATTACGGGCTTGCCCTACTTCCGGCCATAACAGCGAACCATTTACATGTTCGTGAATAGCCGGCTCATGCATTTTGGTTTGCGCTGAATCCAGTTCCTCCACGCTCCAGTCAAATCGTTTGGACCACGCCAGTGCATCATCGCGGTGATGAATACGATCATCTTCAAACAATGGAATCAGCAAGCCGCTAGTCAGCCACTGCATCGAAATGCCGGTCATCTCCAGCAGCATCTCGTTCAGGGCTGGATATCTGCTCAGACTGTCATCAATCAAATGTGTAAAGCTGTCCGGATAAAGCCACGGGTGAATCGGACAGAGGATGCCGGCGCCGGCCCATGAAGATTCTCTGCCGGCACTGCCCTTTTCAAGTATGATGGGGTTGGCACCCAAGCGTTGCAAATAGAGTGCCGTCAAACAACCGATCACTCCACCGCCAATCACGACCACACGTTTTCCATCACCCTGCTTCAAGCCTGCCACAATCCCCCTCCCCTTGTTTTTTACTGCAACGCACACGATCTTCAACTTGCGGAAACCATGCTGCACCGCCACCATGCCGCCATGCAAGCCTTAACCGGCCAGCCAATGGAATTGACGCAGGCTTATCAACATTGTCTGGATATCGCTCAAAATCATTATGAAAACTTTCCGACTGCTTCAAAGCTGCTGGCCGCCCGACTACGCCCTGCTGTAGCTGCCATTTATGCCTTTGCACGTCATGCCGATAATCTGGCCGATGAAGGCGATGCATCGACTGACACCCGCCTGAAGCAACTCGATGCATGGGAAACGCTGCTCGAGCGCTGCGAACACGATAAATCGATCAACCACCCTGTTTTTCAGGCGCTCGGTGATGCTATTCAAACCCATGAGATTGATATTGAGGAACTGGATAACCTGCTCATCGCCTTTCGTATGGATGTCAGTATCCATGCCTATGCTACGCTGGATGAATTACTCTTTTACTGCAAACATTCAGCCAATCCGGTCGGTCGATTAATGCTGCAACTGCACGGAGTCAATCATGCTGAAGCTGTTCACTGCTCGGATAAAATATGTACGGCGCTGCAACTGATTAATTTCTGGCAGGATTTGAGTATCGATTTACCGAATGGCCGCTGTTATATGCCGGAGAACTGGCTGAACGAAGGCGACCTGACGGGGCAACAACTACTGAATGGTAACGTTAATTCCGAGTCATTCCGCCCCGTACTGACAAAAGCCATTGGAATCACCCGCAGCATGCTTGATGAGGGGGCGCCCTTGCTGAGCATGATCCCGTTTCGACTACGTTTGCAAATTGCCGCCACATTGCACGGTGGTCGGTGTATGCTGGATAAAATCGAACAATTGCAACAGCCGTTAATCCAGCGCACCACTTTAAGCAAATCCGAGTGGAAACGCATGATCCTGCCGGTACTGAAAGATGTCCTGTTTCCTCCCAAGGTAAAACCGCAATGAATCCTCAACAATATTGTCGCGATAAAACCCGTGGTTCAGGCTCGTCGTTCTTTTATGCTTTCCTGTTTCTGCCTGAAGATCAGCGACGGGCCATTATGGCGCTCTATGCCTTCTGCCGGGAAGTCGATGATGTCGCCGATGAAATCAGGGAACAGGAAGTAGCGCTGCATAAACTAACCTTCTGGCGCGAAGAGGTGGGTCGGGCCTTTGCAGGAAAAGCGCAACATCCGGTTGGCAAAGAATTATTCTGGGCTAAAGAACACTTTCCGATCGATGAAGAACTGTTGGTGGAGATCCTCGACGGGATGCTGATGGACGTGATGCATAAACCCATACTCAAATCATCTGATTTGGCACTGTATACCTATCGTGTTGCCGGCGTGGTCGGACTGTTGAGCATTGAAATATTCGGTTACAGTCATCGAACCGCCCGCAATTTCGCCACGTCACTGGGAGAAGCGCTGCAACTGACCAATATTCTGCGAGATATTGCCGAAGACGCCCGTATAGGCCGCATCTATCTGCCACAGGAAGACAGGATTCGGCATAAAATAGCGGATCAGGCATTTAAGAATGGTGAATTCAGCAATAATATGCAGCAGTTATTGCACGAATATGCCGACAAGGCGGAGGCTTCTTACAGGCAAGCCCTGGCCAGTTTGCCCGCTGAAGATCGTGAGAGCCTCAGGCCATCGATTGTCATGGGGACAATTTATTATGCCTATTTACAACAACTCAGATCGGTAGACTTTAATGTCTGGCAACATCCCGTTCACATGTTGCCGCTGAAAAAGATATGGATCGCATGGCGCGCATGGCGCTATGAATACAAGGCGGTAAAGAAAAGTCTGCCGCTAAAGCTGGAATTCTGATATTCAGAATGTAGATCACCCAAAGCGCATTGCTATCATTGGTGGTGGTGTTTGCGGACTGACTGCTGCGCTGCGGCTTTCCGAAAGGGGTTTTAAAGTCGAGCTGTTTGAAGCCGCACCAGAACCCGGAGGTCGCACCCGTTCATTTATCGATAAAAAATCGGGGGAATTGTGCGACAACGGCCCCCATCTGCTTAACGGAGCTTATCTGGCCACTGAGAAGCTGCTCGGCGATTGTCAGGCCTCTGACAATGTGACATGGCAATCATCACTGAAACTGACATTATGGGAAGAACAACGGCAATATTTCAGCCTGAATCCTTCCACCATATTACCATTCCCGCTTGCCCTGCTCCTGGCTGTTAAATCCATGCCAGGTCACAGCTGGCATTCCACACTGGCAATGTTGCGGCTGAACCGTGCAATCAACAGCAACAGATGCGCCGGCCATAGCGTGGCCACCCTGTTGAAGCATTGTGACATCCCTGCCGAACTGGTTCGGGATATGATCGAGCCAATTTGTCTGGGAGCCATGAACGAATCCATCCGGACAGCTGATGCCACCACCTTCGCACGTGTATTATCTGAAAGCTTTACCTCGAAAAAAACTGCCCGGCTTGGCTGGTTTAATGCGCCATTACAGCAGGCATTGATTACTCCGCTGGTAACAACAGCCCAACGCCTGGGTGCAACCATCCACACCGGACATCCGGTGCACTCGGTTCAAAGCGGGGAAAATGGTATCATCATTGATGGGGAAGCGTTTGATTCGGCTGTGGTTGCCCTGCCTGCCTATGCAAGCAATCGCCTGTTTGGCGAGAATACAGCATACGAAACACGTGCCATTACCAATGTACACCTTTGGTACCGGCAGCATCCGGGCCTGCCGGAGCCGTTTATCGGTGGCATTGGCTCTCAGGGTCAATGGTTTTTTGATGTATCGGCCCAAATGGGACAGCTCAATCCGCCTGTCCGGCACCTGTGTGCCGTAATCAGTGCCGTGGAAGAAAATAATACTGATCGTCATCAACTGGTCGATCAGGTCAGTCATGAGCTGGCAGAGCTCTGTGGAATCGACCGGGAGCCGACACATGCCCGCATTGTATGCGAAAAACGCGCCACCGTACTGGTGCGCCCCTATCCTCCCAAAGCTGTGATCAACAACATTGTGGACGCATCAGAATCACCCGTATCCGGCGAACTGCCTGCTACGATTGAATTTGCCGTTCAACGTGGTGAAAAAGCAGCCCGAAGTATCAAAAAACTGTTTTCATAAGCATTTTATCCACTTGTATTTCTGTTAAAGGAAGATTCATACAAAAAAACAGGCTACCTTCCCTATAACTTAATTTATATTATGTAACTTACTGTTTTTGCTTGCTTTATTAACATGCACAAAATTTATGCATGTCACATGCGTGTCACGCTAATGTAATAAACAAAGCCTGTCCTGCCACTTTATGCACAATGTTATCCACAGCTTCTGTGGATACAATCCAAATGCATTGAAAATAAAGGGTTTGGAGGAAATTAATCCGCTATTGCACTATGGGAATAGCATTTTATGATTAAGCGATGATAGATAAATCGTTCCGCACATACACCCCCTCAGACCGAATCATTGAAGAGATAGATCGGGCTCTGAACAATATCTTTTGCAAACAGGTCAGCTCACGTTCCTACCCGCCTGCAAGTACGGATAAAGAGACTGAAACCCCGACCATGACCACTGAGCAGAAAAAAGTGGCGGCCGGGTTGATGCGTGTGAATCATGCCGGTGAAATGGCCGCACAAGCCTTATATCAGGGGCAAAGCCTGACTGCCCGCGACCCGAAACTGGCCGACAAGCTGAAATATGCCTCGATCGAGGAAGCCGACCATTTAAACTGGTGTCGCAATCGTCTGGAAGAACTGGATGAACGCCCGTCCCTGCTGGATCCGCTCTGGTATGCCGGTTCCTTTGCTATCGGCATGGCAGCCGGTATTGCCGGTGATCGCTGGAATCTGGGATTCCTGGCCGAAACGGAACACCAGGTGGTCCGGCATCTGGACAGTCATTTGGACAACCTGCCCGAAAACGATGTCCGCAGCCGCGCCATCGTGTCGCAAATGAAGATCGACGAACAAGGCCATGCCGAACTGGCTGAGAATCTAGGTGCTGCCGAATTACCGCAACCAATCAAACAGTTCATGAAGCTGACTTCAAAGGTCATGACCAACCTGGCTGAAAAGGTGTAAAAAGCGAGGGGCATACCCCTCACGTATTAGGGCCTGTTCACACTAATTTTGATCGAAGCGCTGCTGTCCCAAATGAGGCCAGTCAAGGCGCAAGGAGTGAAGTTTGGTGAATCCAAATAAATGACAAGCAACGCTGAATGGCCTCATTTGGGGTGCAGCCCTGCGGGAAATGCCATTTTTGCACGCTGCTACGTTATTTTTCGCTGATGTGCATTCAGCACATTGCGCTCGAAATGCCTTGCAGCACAACAAAAATGGCTATTTCGCTACGGCCTAAATTAGTGTGAACAGGCCCTAGAACTCTGTTAGTACAAACTGATCAACATTTTAACCGACTACTTTCAATCATTCGTTCTAATCCTGTATAGTTCCCCAAGCAGGATGAAGACCTTATACCTATCTATTTAAACTGTATCGGGCTTTGATTCTGAGTATTTACATGAAGGGTAAAGATATCCGGTCTGGAATAGTGCCCTGTTACATCAAGCGCCCTTTTAGAGATAGCAGTACGATTTGAATCTACTTCTGCATAAAGTAGCCCTTTTTTCTCTCGCATTGGCCCGGCCACAATTTCTCCCCCCGGAGCAATCACTACAGAATCCCCTGGATTTATCCATTTTTCCGTATCCGGGTATATTGATTCCTTTTCTGGAAAGTCAGATGGGATATCACTATTTTCCAGTGCCAGCCCACTACTGATAACCCAACATCGGCCTTCCCGGGCAATATGCTGCATTGACCCAATCCAGTCATCACCACTATCATATGTTGGTGCAATATATATTTCGATACCTTGTGAATAGAGCGAGTATCTGGCCAGGGGCATATAATTTTCCCAACATATCAGCGTGCCAACCTTTCCGACAGGCGTATCTAGCACTTTCAAACCAGAACCATCTCCAAAGCCCCAAACCATTCTCTCAGGATTTGTTGGCATTAACTTGCGGTGGTGATTAAGGATATTTCCGCCCTTTCCAATAAGGATAACTGTATTGTAAAGGGTTGCTCTACTTAGCTTGCTATCGCGTTCATTTAATCCACAGACAATTATAATTTTATTCTTTTTAGCGGCAGCACAAAGCGGCGAGAGCTCATTTGAATCCAAATCTACAGCACTATCTAATAAACGAGCATGTAGCTCTTCGTTTACACCCCAATCGCCACCAGGGCGAAGCCGCCAAATCCATGCGGGGTAACCTGAAATAAACGCCTCAGGAAAGACCACCAGTTCAGCCTGTTCAGCCGCAGCCTGTTCAATCAAGCCAACAGCCTTTTCAATAGTCTTTTGTCGATTCAATAATATAGGGGATTCTTGAGCTATCGCTATTTTTTGCATAGTAGATACTCCTTTTGGAATCTAACTCACCTCAGTATAAAATATCTTTTTGCAAACCATTCATGATTGACCTTTCTTCGAAGCTACCTTTTTGACTATAGCTGGGCAGCCATAGGTGTGCAATGGTTGAGCAACCCATTATCATTTTCCCATAATATACTGGTTAAGGAGATGCTGATTTATTGGCCCCTGCCAAAAATCAGCACGCAAAGAGAAAAGTGTGATTTTCCTCTTGCTTACAACAATCAATGGTATGACTCCATAGAAAAGTTCTATGGGCATTTCTATGGCACAACAAAACAGTAAATAATGCGATGATTTCTAACAGATTATATTTAATTTGGATCATCACATACACACCCATTCCTGTACCACCGATAGAGAATATAAACTCACTTATACTCAAATAACCCCCTCATTAAGACATGTCCAGCCAAAACCGGAAGTGGGCGTGTCCAAAATTCAGGACACCCTCCTGTAGCGGACTGCAATCCAGCGGTCTCCATTGATGTTGCTAAGCTTCATCGTTGGCTGAAAATGTGAATGCCTGAACTTGGCAGCATTTTGCAGTTCAAGGTAGCAAAATGACCTCATTCCAATGGTGCCCAGATTTGTCTGGACTGGGGAACCATACAGGACTCTAACGAATAACTGAAAGTGGCCGAAAAGGCCATCGGGTAACAAGAAAACGGAATCTCACCCGCAAATCTTCCATGACGCATTTTATCAACAATGTTATGGTTCGAAGCGACAAAAATATTGAGGTGTTGATCCATGTCAGGACATAATAAATGGTCCAGTATCAAGCATAAGAAAGCGGCAACT
>CAZBEN010000031.1:0-12882 GCA_964490955.1 uncultured Zetaproteobacteria bacterium
GAAGTCTTGCTGGATGAAGTCATTGAAGGCCTTGGCAACTGGTGTGAACCCAGCCCGCCAAACGGGTCAGGAGAACAAACAGTAGATGTCGAAGCTGCCGTGGTTTTGATCAACCGGATGCGCTTGCTATTGGAGGATAGTAATGGAGATGCTGTGGATCTGATAGATGAATTGAGTGCCGCATTGAGCCGAAGCGAATACACAGCGCATTTGTCGGCACTGCGACAGCATCTGGCAGCCTATGATTTCAATGCTGCGCTGGAAGACCTCGATGCGATTTGCTCATTTTGTAAGGGTGAGGGCAAGTAGAACGTCCTAGGCGATATTCAGATCGCGGGCGTGAATGGTTTGACCGCGCAAGTCTTTCGATTGATCGGATAGCAGGTATAAATAAGCCGGTACGACAGAACTAACCGCTGGAATTTCTTTGGGATGCGTGCCGCCGAAAGCGCGCTTGAATAACTCGGTGCGTACATTGCCCGGATTCAGGGCATTAAAGCGATACGGCTTATCCAACTGCTCGGCCTGCCACATGGCGGCGACATAGGCCAAAGCCCGTTTGGCAAAGCCATAGGCATGGAAATTATTTTGATCTTTATCGACCATCTCACAAGTAGTGAATATAATCGAAGCCGCTTCGGCGCGTTTGATCAGCGGCAGCATGATCTGGGTCAGCATATTCGGCGCGGTCAGGTGAATATCCAGCATCTGTCTGAACACATCGGTTTTGACATATTGCAGCGGCGTGCAGCGATCAATTGAACCGGCGCAATGCACCAGACCGTCTAGATGTGGGATATGATTTTTCAATGATAAAAACAGTTTCCCGTAATCATCAAAATTCATCAGATCGAACGGGACGCACAGGCAGCGACCGCCGAATGATTCAATGCGTTCCAGCGTCTGCTGTAAACCATCCTCATTGCGCCCCAGTGCAATCACATTGGCACCAGCTTCTCCCAATGCGGCAGCGACACGCTGGCCGATGCCGTCAGAAGCACCGGTCACCATGATAATACGATCTTTGAATTCTGTGGACATGTTATTTCTCCCGTGAAGGCCGGCATATTAACCACGAAAGGTACGAAGCGCATCAGGTGAGTTTTGCCGGGATCATCGAAGCAATGCGAATCAGGTTGCGAGAGAGAATATCCCGTGGGGGATGAAGGAAATGCGGCGGTCAAGGCCGTTGCTTGAATCCGACTGGATTCCCCATATGCTGCGCTGTACTTTTCTATGGAGGCATCGATGGCCGATTATCAATATATCTATTCAATGCAGGGTGTCGGCAAGGTGGTTGCCAACAAAAAAGAGATCCTCAAGGATATTTATCTGTCCTTCCTGCCAGGTGCCAAGATCGGTGTGCTGGGCTTGAACGGCTCCGGCAAATCGACATTGCTGCGCATTATGGCTGGAATTGATACCGATATTCTCGGTGAGGCGCGCCCCGCTCCCGGCATTCGCATTGGTTATCTGTCGCAGGAACCTGAACTGGATGAAACAAAAAATGTGCGGGGCAATGTCGAAGAGGCAGTACAGCCGATGAAAGCTGCATTGGCGGAGCTTGATGCGGTATATGCAGCCTATGCTGAGCCCGATGCCGATTTTGACGCTATCGCAGCCAAACAGGCTAAACTGGAAGCATTCATAGAAGCAGGCGACGGACATAATCTGGATCGCAAGCTGGATATCGCCGCCGATGCGCTGCGTTTGCCGGACTGGGATGCCGATGTCAGCAAACTTTCCGGTGGTGAGCGTCGTCGGGTGGCGCTGTGCCGGTTGCTGTTGTCGAACCCGGATATGTTGCTGCTCGATGAACCGACCAACCATCTGGATGCTGAATCGGTAGCCTGGCTGGAGCGGTTTCTGCATGATTATCCGGGCACTGTGGTGGCGGTGACGCATGACCGTTATTTCCTCGATAATGTGGCCGGCTGGATTCTGGAACTGGATCGCGGGCGCGGTATTCCGTTCGAGGGCAATTACAGCGGCTGGCTGGAACAGAAAGAGAAACGGTTAGCTGTGGAAGAAAAACAGGAAACTTCGCGTCAGAAAGCCATGCAGCACGAGCTGGAATGGGTACGCGCCGGTGCCAAAGGGCGGCATGCCAAGTCCAAAGCACGATTGAAGGCCTTTGATGAGATGGCCAGCCGTGAAGTGCAGGAACGCAATGCCACCAAGCAGATTTTTATTCCGGTAGCCGAACGGCTTGGCGATACGGTAATTAAGGCGGAAGGCGTTGCCAAACGCTTCGGTGATAAACAACTGGTGGAAGATTTATCGTTCAACCTGCCGCGTGGTGGTATTGTCGGTATTATCGGAGCCAATGGTGCTGGTAAAACGACACTGTTTCGTATGCTGACCGGACAGGAACAGCCGGATGATGGCACGCTGACAATCGGCGAAACCGTACAACTTTCCTATGTGGATCAATCCCGTGATGCGCTGGACGGGGAAAAAACCGTATGGGAAGAGATTTCAGGGGGATCGGATTCGATTTATCTGGGTCGCGTCGAGGTTTCAAGCCGGGCCTACTGCGGGCGGTTCAATTTCAAGGGTGGCGATCAGCAGAAGAAGGTGAAAGTGCTCTCCGGTGGTGAACGCAATCGTGTGCATCTGGCCAAGGTGCTGCAATCGGGTGGCAACGTGTTACTGCTGGATGAGCCGACCAATGATCTCGATGTCGAAACCCTGCGTGCGCTGGAAGAAGCGTTACTGGATTTTGCCGGTTGCACCGTGGTGATTTCGCACGATCGCTGGTTCCTTGATCGCGTCGCCACCCATATGCTGGCCTTTGAAGGCGAAGGGCATGTCGAATGGTTCGAGGGTAACTTCCAGGAATACGAGGCAGACAAGAAACGTCGTCTCGGTGAAGATGCGACCCAGCCACATCGTATCAAATACAAAAAACTGGCATAAATATTTCACCGCAGAGGATGCAGAGTTTCGCAGAGTAAAATCGGAAAAATAGGCTCATCAGGCTGCAATTTGTTTATGTGTGCCAACTCTGACATTGCAGGCAATCTGAAGAGCCGAAAAAAGACAAGCTTAAAGGTTTACTCTGCGAAACTCTGCATCCTCTGCGGTAAAAAAAGGGTGGATATGAATAAACCGGTAGTGGTGATTGGAATAGGTGAAATTGGTTCAGTATTTGCACGCGGCTTTCTGCGCGTGGGTTTTCCGGTTGTTCCGGTGACACGGGACATGGATATGGCTGCGGTCGCAGCCGATGTGGCGGACCCGGAACTGGTAGTAGTCGCTGTCGCTGAAAAGGATATGCATGCCACACTGGCGCGGTTGCCGGACACCTGGTGCGACAGGCTGGTATTGCTGCAAAACGAATTGTTGCCACGCGACTGGCAGCAGCATGGGCTGGATAATCCGACGGTGATCTCTGTATGGTTCGAGAAAAAGAAAGGCATGGATTCCAAAGTGGTCATCAAATCACCTGCTTACGGGCGGTTTGCCAATTTATTGAAAGAAGCACTCGGTTCACTGGGTATTCCGGTGGATGTGCTGGAAAGTGAACAGGCATTATTGTTCGAACTGGTGACGAAAAACCTTTATATCCTGACTACCAATATTGCCGGTCTTGAAGCAGGATGCAATGTCAGGGGACTATGGGGAAATTATCATGACCTGGCCTGTAATGTAGCCGGTGATGTGCTTGATATTCAGGAGTATTTGACCGGTGAGGATTTAGATCGTACGGCTCTTGTTGAAGGCATGTTACGTGCTTTCGATGGCGATCCCGAACATAGCTGTATGGGGCGTTCTGCCCCGGCGCGTCTTGCTCGCGCAATATCCATTGCTGATGGGGCGGGTCTTGATGTTCCCGCTCTGCGTAAAATAGCAGCAGCACAGGGTTGAGGCTTGCCGCAGCTGTTAAATTGCGTAATGTCGGCAATCACTTATACTGCAAACCTTTATTCTTTAAGTAACGGAGCACTGCCATGTTTGGACTGGGAACAACTGAGCTGATTTTAATCCTGATAATTGTGATCGTGTTGTTTGGTGCCAAGCGATTGCCACAGGTGGGAGCCGGGCTGGCCAAGGGCATCAAGAGCTTTCGCAGTAATATCTCCGACGATGACAAGAAAGATGACATATCAAATAAAGCCGGAGATGAAGCCGGTGTCGATACCGGTGGAGACAAGAAATAAACAGTTCTTAACCGGGGTAAACCATGCCTGATATCGGATTTCTGGAATTGATACTGGTAGGTGTTATTGCCTTTCTGGTGTTGGGGCCGGATCGCATGCCTGAATTATTCGCGCAAGTTGGCCGGGTGGTGCGCAAGGGGCGTGGGTGGATAGCCGATGTACGCCGCCAGATTGACGAGGAAACCGCGCCGTTGAAAAACTCGCTGCACGACGTGGAAAGTTCCGTAGGCGGCATTGATAATTACAATGAAACGATCATGAAAAAGCTTGGTCAAACACTTGAAATTGATTCTAAATCGACTCCGGAGACCAATAAAAAGCAGGATGATCAGTGAGCCAAACCGGGACTCAGGACAATGCTACGGTCGATGAAGATCAGGAGCCTGTCAGCTCGGGGGTGAGCGTGCTGGCGCATCTGGCCGAACTGCGCCACCGTGCCACCATCGCTATTGTGACCTATGTTATTGGTGTGATGGTGTTGATGAATTTCTCGCAGCCGGTATTCGAGTTTATTTCTCAACCGCTGCGCGCCGCGCTGCCAGCGGATACGCCGCTGATATTCCTGAATGCTCCGGATGTTTTTTTCACCTACCTGAAAATTGCACTGGTTTTAAGTCTTTTTGCTACTGCACCGGTAACGCTATATCAATTCTGGGCTTTTGTGGCACCGGGATTGTACCGGCATGAACGCCAGACATTTGCAGCTTATTTTTTCGGTAGTCTGGGTTTACTTCTGGCCGGTGGTGCTTTTGCTTTTTATGTTGTGTTTCCACTAATATTTCAATTTTTTCTGAGTTTTTCCACCGACACCATTCAAGCCATGCCGGCGGTGAAAGAGTATTTAACACTGGTGCTGAAACTGTTATTTGCTTTCGGCATGAGTTTCCAGATTCCCATTATCATCATGTTGCTGGTGCGGCTGAATATTGTCGATACTGCAACGCTGGCTGAGCAACGCCGTTATGTGATTGTCTGGGTGTTTGTCTTTGCCGCTATCCTCACGCCACCGGATATTATTTCGCAGGTGTTGCTCGGTGTCCCGATGCTGCTGCTCTACGAAGTGGGTCTTTTCCTGGCTAAATTGAAAAAACAGTCACAGTCGGAATAAACTTATTTGGAGATGCGGACAGTTTCTCCGACTGCAACATTCTCGAACAGCTCCAGCATGTCTTCGTTGCGCATACGGATGCAGCCGTGTGAGGCGGGGAGACCGACTTTATCTTCTTCGTGGGTGCCGTGGATATAGATGTAACGTGCATGAGTGTCGACCGGGCCACGGCGGTTCCTGCCGGTTTCACAGCCTTCCAGCCATAAGATTCGGGTGAGAATCCAGTCCTTGTTTGGGACGTCTGTTTCCGGATTGTAAATGCAGAATGGTTCACGGGCGTTGAATGCGGTTAGCAGTGGCATGCCATGGCCGATCTTTTCGGCAATACGATGTTTACCCAGCGGTGTCTGAAAACTACCTTGCAGGTTGCCTGAGCCGTTGCCGGAGGTAGAAACAGGGTAAGCGTAACAGACACCGGTTTTGCGGCGGTGGTAGAGCACCTGTCTGGATATGGAGATGATGATCATGGCCGCAGTGTACGCGATGATCATGTTTTCAGCATGCGATGATTGTAAGGGCTTGAATCTTGCCATGGCAGTCCCTACACAATGCCGTACTGATAAACGCAGCAAGGAGATAGCCTCGTGACCGCAAAAAAAGACAAGAAAGCCACGACAGAAAACGAACTGGAGGAAACCATTCAACTGGATGAAAACGGCGATGAAATCAGCGCTGAGGTTGAAGTCGAAGAGGTGACTGAAGTCGATCCGTTGGAGGCAGCCGAAACTGAAATTGCCGAACTGAAGGACACGATACTGCGCATGCATGCCGACATGGAAAACCTGCGCAAACGCACCCAGCGCGAAGTGGCCGATGCACATAAATTCGGCGTTGAACGGTTTGCCACAGCCTTGCTGGATGTGGTGGATAATCTGGAGCGCGCGCTGGAAGCCGAAGAGGGAAATGAAGCCGCTGTACGCGAAGGCGTACAACTCACGCTCAACAGCTGGCATAAAATGATGAAAAATTTTCGGGTCGAGCGTATCAATGCAGTGGGTAATGCCTTTGACCCACATTTACATGAAGCGCTTACCCAGATGTCCAGCGACGAGCCTGAAGGCACTGTAGTCGCTCAGCACGTGGCCGGATACACTCTGCATGGCCGTTTAATTCGTCCAGCCAAAGTGCTGGTTTCCAGCGGGCCTGCGAGTTAAATCAAAGTCAAAAACATTTACCGTAGAGGATGCAGAGTAAAGGCAAAAAAAAGTTGTTGAGCCCTCCATACCCCCATCCATTATTGCAACGATATCGCTTTAGTTATTTATCCACGAATTGGAGTTCTTGATTTTCCTCTGCGTTCTTTGCGGTAAAAAATGATTATCATCTGAATAAAGGGGTTGAAATCGCTGATGACGGCCCCCATAAAAGAGTTCACAGACAAGTTTTAATGCAGCATGACTGCATGATCAGGAGAAATAACAAATGGCTAAAGTAATAGGAATTGATCTCGGCACCACCAACTCGTGCGTGGCCGTGATGGAAGGTGACAAGGCGAAAGTAATTGCCAACGCGGAAGGCGATAATACCACGCCTTCGATTGTAGCATTTGCCAATGATGAACGTCTGGTTGGTGCGCCGGCCAAGCGTCAGATGGTCACCAATCCGGACAATACATTTTATGCGGTAAAACGTTTGATCGGGCGCAAGTTTGATTCGGCTGAAACCAAACACCATCATGAACTGGTTTCTTACCCGATTGTAGCTGCCGATAATGGCGATGCCTGGGTAGAGGCTGATGGCAAGAAGGTTAGTCCACAGGAGATCTCTGCCATTACCTTGCAGAAGATGAAAAAAACAGCCGAAGATTATCTGGGTGAAGAAGTAAAAGATGCAGTGATTACCGTACCTGCCTACTTCAACGATTCCCAGCGTCAGGCTACCAAGGATGCCGGTGCGATTGCCGGCCTGAATGTGCTGCGTATTGTTAACGAGCCGACCGCGGCAGCTTTGGCTTACGGGCTGGACAAAACCGAAGAGAATCACCTGATTGCCGTGTATGATCTGGGCGGCGGTACTTTCGATATCTCTATTCTGGAAATTGGTGATGGCGTGTTCGAAGTGAAAGCTACCAACGGTGATACCTTTCTCGGAGGTGAAGATTTTGATCAGGTGCTGATCAAATATCTGGCTGAGGAATTCAAGAAAGAGCATGGCGTTGATCTGATGGCCGATAAACTGGCTTTGCAGCGTTTGAAAGAAGCTGCTGAGAAAGCCAAGATTGAGCTGTCATCCAGCCAACAGACCGAAGTGAATTTGCCGTTTATCACAGCTGATGCAAGCGGCCCGAAACATTTGCTGATTAAACTGACTCGTGCCAAGTTCGAGAGTCTGGTCGGCGACCTGGTGGAAAGTTCGCTGAAGCCATGTACCCAGGCACTGAAAGATGCCGGTGTAAAAGCATCTGATATTCATGAAGTTGTGCTGGTCGGTGGGCAGACCCGTATGCCGCTGGTGCAGCAGAAGGTGCAGGAGTTTTTTGGCACCGAGCCGCACAAGGGCGTAAATCCGGATGAAGTGGTTGCTATTGGTGCTGCTATTCAGGGTGCGGTACTCACCGGTGATGTCACCGATGTACTGCTGTTGGATGTGACGCCTCTGAGCCTTGGTATTGAAGTCGAGGGTGGTTTGTTTAACAAGATTATCGAAAAGAACACCACGATTCCGACCAAGAAGGGCCAGACTTATACCACAGCGGCTGACAATCAGACTGCGGTGACCATCAAGGTGGCACAGGGTGAGCGTGAACTGTTCTCTGCCAACAAGCAGTTGGGTCTGTTTAACCTGGAGGGTATTGCTCCGGCTGCTCGCGGCATGCCGCAGATTGAAGTCACGTTTGATATCGATGCCAACGGCATTATCCATGTGCATGCCAAAGACAAGGGTACCGGCAAGGAAACCTCGATTCGCATCGAGTCCGGTTCCGGCTTGTCTGAGGAAGAGGTTGAGCGCATGAAGAAAGATGCGGAGGCCAATGCAGATTCCGACAAGAAGCTTAAAGAGCAGATTGAAGCGAAGAACCGTGCTGATGCACTGGTCTACTCCACCGAAAAGTCACTGAAAGAGCATGGTGATAAAGTGGATGAAGAGACCCGTAAAGGTATTGAGGACGCGCTGGAAGAACTGAAGAAAGCCATTGAAGGCGGTGATGCTGAAACGATAGCTGCAGCCGAGACTAAGCTGGCTGAAAAGTCACAGAAGCTGGGTGAAGTGATTTACCAGCAGATGCAGCAGGAACAGACACAGGCTGAAGGTGGTACGGCAGATACCTCCGGCGCAGCGGGTGCTGCCGATAGCAGCACGGCCAAAGGTGATGATGTCGTGGACGCCGAAGTTGTGGATGAAAACGACAAGAAATAAGGTGTAAGCCGAAATGTGTAAGGGGCGGGGGCTTAGGTCTGCCGCTCCTTTTCACATTTTAACAGACAGGGAGTGACAGTGTCCAAACGCGATTATTATGAAGTGCTGGGCGTGGCCAAAGGTGCCGACGAAAACACCATCAAACGGGCTTATCGAAAACTGGCCATGAAATATCATCCGGATCGTAATCCGGATGATAAGGCGGCAGCCGAAAATTTCCGTGAGGTGACAGAAGCCTACGAAGTGCTGACCGATGACTCCAAACGTGCGCGTTATGATCAGTACGGGCATGCCGGTGTGGATGAGCAGATGCAGGACTTCTGGGGGCGTGGCGGTGCCCAGGATTCACATGCGTTCCGTGATTTCGGGGATATGTTCGGTGACGTGTTCGGTGATATGTTCGGCTTCGGTGGGGGCACTCATTCCAGCCGTGGGGCTGACCTGCGCTATAATCTTTCCATGACACTGGAGGAAGCAGCCAGTGGTCGCGAAGTGGAACTGAAAATCCCCAAGCATGAAACGTGTGGATGTTGCAATGGTTCAGGAGCACGGCCCGGCACCAATCCAGTGCCTTGTAATACCTGCGGTGGCCATGGTCAGGTACAGATGCAGCAGGGTTTCTTTGCGGTGCGTCGTACATGTCCGACCTGTCAGGGTGCTGGCACCCGTATTGAATCGCCCTGTGTCGAATGTGGCGGTGCCGGTCGCGTCAAAACCACTAAAAAGCTGAAAATAAAAGTTCCTGCCGGTGTGTATGATGGTGCTCAGGTACGTGTTTCCGGTGAAGGTGAGGCGGGGCCACATGGTAGCCCTGCCGGTGATTTGTATGTAGTGATTTCACTGAAAGAGCATGCCATCTTTGAGCGTGAAGGGGCAGATCTCCATTGCACCATGCCGGTGACATTTCCACAGGCATCTCTGGGTGCAGAAGTTGATGCACCGACACTGGATGGCAGGGTAAGAATCAAGATTCCACCTGGAACCGAGGGCGGACGGGTATTCCGTTTGCGCGGAAACGGTGTGCCTGATGTGCGTGCAGGTGGTCAGAAGGGTGATTTGTATGTGCGTGTTCAGATTGCTGTACCGAAGAAAATGAGTTCACGTCAGGCTGAATTGCTACGTGAATTTGCCAATGAAACCGGTGATGAAGTTTATCCCGAGCGCTCATCCTTTCTGGGTAAAGTGAAAGAATTCTGGGATGATCTCTCCAAGGAGGCCAGACCATGAGTGCATTGAGAGTGGTTGTTGTCGGCGCATCAGGCCGGATGGGACGCATGCTGGTGCGTGCTGTAACCGAAAGCAGGAATGCCGCTCTGTTTGGTGCTACAGAGCGACCTGGCTCCGAGTTTGTCGGCCATGATGCCGGTGAACTGGCCGGTGTAGAAACACTGGCTGTCCGTCTTGTTGATCATGTCAACGATTGTCCCGAAGCCGATGTGCTGATTGATTTTACAGCGCCGTCTGCAACGTTGCAACATGCTGAATTTGTCGCTGAGCGCAATATGGCTATGGTCATAGGTACCACCGGTTTTGATGCGGATCAGCTGCAGCAGTTGCGTGATACCTTGTCCGGTTCAGCCGTAGTGATGGCAGCCAATTATTCGGTTGGTGTGAATCTGGCCTTGAGCTTGATCGAAAGAGCTGCTCAGGTGCTGGGTGATGATTACGATGCCGAAATTTTCGAGGCACATCACAAACATAAAGTCGATGCCCCGAGCGGGACGGCACTGGCTATGGGTAAGTTCCTTGCTGCCGGCAGGGGTGTGGTGCTGGAAGATGTGGCTGTATTATCCCGTGAAGGCATCACTGGCGGACGCAAGACAGGTTCGATCGGTTTTTCGGTCGTACGTGGCGGCAATATTGTTGGTGAACACAAAACGATGTTTATTGCCGATGAAGAACGTATCGAAATCAACCATATTGCCAGTGATCGCATGGTATTCGCACGCGGAGCCGTGCGTGCTGCCGCGTGGTTGTCCAATCAACCTTGTGGCTGGTACGATATGCATGATGTGCTTGGATTGAATAGCTGAGCCGGAAGCTTTAGAAATTCCAGCTTGAATTGTTAATGAGAAGCTGATGTATGCATTCTGTAATGCATCAGAGCAAAAAGAGAAAGGTGCGGTTTTCTCTTTTCTTACAAATCAGGCACGTATGAGCCTGATTTGATTCACGGCTCCTGTCGCTCAGCTGTTGGCGGCATCCATCCATGGGCTGCACGGAAACACTGAATAAATCAGCGCTTCCTTAAATGATTTCAACAAAGCTTTCACAGCGGCGCTCAATACTTTCAAACAACGGGGTTGATGCGGCTAATTTCTCAATACGGTCGATGGTAGCTTGTGACACATCGCTATAGGTTTCCATAAAAGTGTTATTCTCTTTGCGGACAAACAACTTGCCCTGTACGCCAGCTTGTTGTTCGACAGTGCTGAGCCAGTTTATCAGGTTCGCTTCATGTTTCTCATCGGCGTGATACCAGATAAATGCATCAGGCATGACAAGCCTCCAGAACTTTTATACTGACACCATTTATCAGTGACAGGGTCGAATTCGATTCGGCTATTTCTACAGGTAAATAAGCGATACCAAAGCAGCTTTGTTCATGATCAATCGCTACAGATTTCAGTTCTCCTATGCTGGTTGATGTGCGAACGGGGCATGGGAGTGTTTCGGGCTTTCCGCCAATCGCTACTCTGTACAGTTTCTTTTTGACGCCACCACGCCAGTGCATGCGGCTGGTGACTTCCTGGCCGACATAACACCCTTTGTTGAATGATACGCCGTCAAATTCAATCAGGTTGGCATTGAGCGGGTGGATACCGGCATCCCATTCAACACCGAAATCAGGAATGCCACGGATAATGCGCATAGCTTCCATTTCGCTTTCATTCACTTGTTGATGGCTGCCGATAACTGTATTGATATGCTTTCGGTTGCTGATGATCCAGTACCCGCGGGGGTTTACCGGCATTACCAGTGCAAATGTGTCTGTTTCGGTGTTTCTGCTACAGGATAACCAGCTCTGATCCGGTTCGGCCAGCTCGAAATCATCAAGAAACCGGGCTGCATTGGCACCCTGAGCGGAACAGATGATAAGGCTGTCAACCAGGCCAATACGCAGTGTATGGCCCAACGCAAACTGGCGCAGGCGTGTGACAGTTGCTTCGGCATGTGAGGTTGGCGTAAGCAAGATCAGTTCATCATGATGGCCCTGGAGAATATACAGTTCGGAAACCGCTTTACCTTGCGGGGTCAGAATACAGCTGTGAATGCCCTGTGTCGGTGTAAGGCGGTTTATATCCTGGGTGATTTGGCCTTGCAAATAGTTGCGCAGGTCGGGGCCGGAAGCTTTCAGGACGGCCCAGCTGTTACGCAGGGCGACCACGGCATCATGCAACAATTGATCAGCGGTTGTTTGTTTCAATTCAGGTAAATTCATGATGGACGGATTCTAGCAGTAAAATGCTTGCAACACCCCCCTGACGAAGCATGGTTTATCTGGTGCGATCAACATAGTCTGCGCGCACATCTCGCCGGGGAGGGGTCCATGGCATTACGCCCAAAGCTGTCCAATAACAGAAAACGGAAAATTAAAATGCTGCTCGGCAGGGCTTTCGCAGCTCTTCAGAACGGTGAGCAAGAGCAGTGTGAACAGCTATGCAAAGCGATTGATGAGATTCAGCCGGGCAATGCCGATACTGCCTATTTGCGTGGTGTATTGGCCAGAGATTGCGATCAGTGTGAACAGGCGAAAGCTTATTTTCATCTGGCGATTGAGGTATCACCAAAACGGGGTGATTTTGTGGCAGCACTGGCCGGTCTCTATCTGTCTGTCGGGAAATATAAACAGGCAGTTTCGGTCTACAGGCAGGCCTTGGCGCTTGAACCCCATAATATTAATGTCCGGATTGGACTGGCCGGAGCATTGGTCTGTTTGTCACAATATGATGAAGCAATTGAATTGTTGGAGGGTGCAAGAAAACGGCGGCCGGGAGATCTCGATATTCGTATGGGGCTGTTTCAGGCCTGTCACGACAGCGGGCGCATAGTACAGGCGCGCGAGCATTTGGATGCTATATTCAAGCGTGACCCGGAAAATGCACAGGCTTTTTATAGTCTGGGGTTGCTGGATATAGAAAATGGATCGCTGACAGAGGGTGAAAAAGCAATTCGGCAGGCGATAACTTGCGCACCGGATTATACCGAGGCTTTTACGGTGCTGGCTGATTTGCAACGGTTTGAGCATGAAAA
>CAZBEN010000032.1:0-12853 GCA_964490955.1 uncultured Zetaproteobacteria bacterium
ATCACGATTTTCATGCAGAGGAAATGCGCCCGGCAGTGCCTGTACTTTATGCATAGTCAATTTCACCTGAAGGTTGTATTTAAATACGGGAGCAATGTTACGTGTCGTAATAATCTGCGCAAGTACAGTGACTGTATTGTTCCGATGCTTATGCGCACCAATTCGTTGGACTATCGCTATGATCATCGGCATGATTTACAATCAGCCTGAGGCGGCATCAGGGGAGGCAATTATGCGTTGGTCAGAAATCGAAGATATCAGTAAATCAGCTTTTCATCGCAAGAAAATAACGGTGGTCGGGGCGGGAAATGTCGGTGCAACGGCGGCTTTTCTGGCTGCCCAGAGAGAACTGGCGGATATTGTCATGATTGATGTGATGGATGGGGTACCCCAAGGCAAGGCGCTGGATATGTTTGAGTCATCTCCCATTCAGGGTTTTGATGCACTGGTGCATGGTACGCAGGATTATGCTGAAACAGCCAATTCCGATCTGGTCATTATAACCGCAGGTATTGCCCGAAAACCAGGCATGAGTCGTGATGATTTGCTCAATATTAATGTAAAAATTGTCTCTGAAGTGACGCGTAATATCGTCAGATATTCACCCGGTTGTATTATCCTGGTGGTGACCAATCCGCTGGATGCTATGGTATATACAGCTTTGAAAGTATCCGGTTTTTCGAAACAGCGGGTAATTGGTATGGCCGGTGTGCTGGATTCGGCACGTATGCGGGCATTCATTGCCGAGGAATTACGGGTATCAATTGAAAATGTGGCGGCATGTGTGCTCGGTGGGCATGGTGACACGATGGTTCCGGTGCCGCGTTATTCGACGGTGGCAGGTATTCCGATTACCGAGTTAATGGATACGGAACGGGTTGAATCAATTTGTAAACGAACTGCTCAGGGCGGTGCCGAGATTGTACAATTTCTAAAAACCGGTTCGGCATTTTATGCACCCGGCGCCTCTGTGGTGCAAATGGCCGAAGCCATCATCAAGGACAAGAAACGGATTTTGCCCTGTGCTGCTTATCTGGAAGGGGAATATGGCGTAAATGGCTACTATATGGGTGTACCCTGCAAGCTGGGGCGCGACGGAGTTGAAGCGATCATGGAACTGGATTTGACCGAAAAAGAAGCCTCCGCCTTACATCAGTCCATGTTGGCGGTGAAGGAGTTGGTGAAAACTGTGGATGCGCTTAGTCATTTCTGAGCAGACTATGTTTACCTAGGAGTCGGGAGAATAGATGAATATTCATGAATATCAGGCCAAGATAATCCTGGCTGAATTTGGCGTGCCGGTTCCTGAAGGCGGGGCAGCTTTTACAGTTGATGAGGCTGTGTCTGTGGCAAAATCCCTGAGTGGCTCTGTCTGGGTGGTAAAAGCGCAGATTCATGCCGGTGGCCGCGGTAAGGCCGGTGGTGTTCGGGTCTGTCATTCACTGGATGAAGTGATGAATGTTGCGGATGACCTGCTGGGTTCGGTATTGGTTACCAAACAGACAGGTGAAGTGGGCAAGCGGGTGAACCGGATTTATATCGAGCAAGGCCTGAATATTGCACGCGAATTTTATTTAAGTCTGCTGGTGGATCGGGATTGTGAGTGTATTTCATTTGTCGTCAGTCCGGCCGGAGGTATGGATATCGAACAGGTTGCGGCAGAAGAGCCGGAACAGATTATGACGATGCCTGTTACGGGTGAAGCTGTTACGGAGCAGGAAAGTGGGCGCATGGCTGATTTCCTCGGCTTGTCTGATACGCAGTTGATGAAATTTCATCAGCTGGCCAGCAATCTGTTCACAGTGTTTCGAGAAAAGGATGGAGCATTGATGGAATTAAATCCACTGATTCTCACAGATGAGGGGGAATTGGTGGTGCTGGATGCCAAATTTGTCGTGGATGACAATGCCATCTATCGACAGCCGGAGATTGCCGAATTACGCGATTTGGATGAGGAAAATCCGCGCGAAATCGAAGCGTCGGAATTCGGCCTGAATTATATCGAACTGGATGGGAATATCGGTTGCATGGTCAATGGAGCGGGTCTGGCGATGGCAACGATGGATATTATCCAGCTCAAGGGCGACAGGCCGGCTAACTTCCTCGATGTCGGTGGAGGGGTCACTGTCGAAGCCGTGAGCGAGGCATTCAGGCTTCTGTTCAGTGATGCGCATGTGAAAGCGGTGCTGGTCAATATTTTCGGTGGCATTGTTCGCTGCGATATCATTGCCAACGGATTGCTGGAAGCGATTAAAACCTACCCGATGAGAGTGCCTGTCGTGATGCGACTGGTGGGTACCAATCAGGAAGAAGGGCGAAGCATTGTGAAGGAAGCGGGTCTGGATGTGCGTTGGGCCGATGATCTGGATCAGGCTGCAGAATTCGTTGTGGCAGCTGCGAGGAAATCCGTATGAGCGTTATTCTGGATCGAAATACACGCGTGATTTGTCAGGGGTTTACGGGCAAGCAGGGAGCATTCCATTCTGAGCAGATGATTGCCTATGGCACCTGTTTTGTCGGTGGTGTGACACCCGGAAAGGGCGGGAGAACCCATTTGAGCCACCCTGTTTTCAATACGGTTGCTGATGCTGTGTCGCATGCCGGGGCAGAAGCCTCTGTGATTTTTGTGCCGCCCCGTTTTGCCGCAGATGCCATAATTGAAGCAGCGCAGGCCGGTATCAGGTTGATTGCCTGCATCACGGAAGGGATTCCCGTTCTGGATATGCTGCGTGTTAAAAAGGTGATTTCGCAGCTTGATTGTATTCTGATCGGTCCGAATTGTCCCGGTATCATCACGCCGGGGGAAGCGAAAATCGGTATCATGCCGGGGCATATCCACAAACCCGGTCGGATCGGGGTGATTTCACGTTCCGGTACGCTTACCTATGAAGCAGTCGAACAATTAACGCAGACAGGCCTGGGTCAGTCCACCTGTATCGGTATGGGTGGTGATCCGATCCATGGCATGAACTTCATTGATGCATTGAAATTGTTCGAGGCTGACGAGGAGACCGAGGGTGTGGTTATGATCGGAGAAATCGGCGGTTCGGATGAAGAGCATGCCGCCGATTATATTCGGGATCATGTATCGAAACCTGTCGTCGCCTTTATTGCCGGAGCCACGGCACCCAAAGGCAAACGCATGGGTCATGCAGGTGCGATTATCTCCGGTGGCAAAGGTACTGCCGAGGCCAAATTTACTGCGCTGGAAGCTGCCGGTGTGACTGTAGAACATAATCCCACATTACTTGGACAACGCATGACCGAATTACTGGTCTGACAGCATCAAGCGTTATACCGGGAATGATTCAGGCTGAATATTCTGCAGCAGGTGATATTTCCCCGAAATTATCACCGATTCCGGCTACAGCAAAGATATCGATACCCTGTTAATATCCCAGATTGGGTGCCAGCCATTTTTCTGCTTCTTCAATACTGATTCCTTTACGTCTGGCATAATCTTCCACCTGATCTTTATTGATTTTACCGACGGTGAAATAACGCGACTCCGAACTGGCGAAATACAGTCCGGAAACAGCAGCAGTGGGAAGCATGGCACAGGACTCCGTCAACTGCATGCCAATACGGTTTTCTATATCGAGTAGCTGCCACAGTGTATTTTTTTCGGTGTGTTCCGGACAGGCCGGATAACCGGCCGCAGGCCGAATGCCCTGATACTTTTCACGGATCATATCTTCATTGCTCAGTGATTCATCGGCATCGTAAGCCCAGTAATGCGTGCGTACACGATGATGCAGCATTTCTGCCAGCGCCTCGGCCAGCCGGTCGGCCAATACCTTGATCATGATGGCATTGTAGTCATCATGCTCCGCTTCAAAGGCTTTGGCCTGTTCTTCCGCGCCGAAAATACCAACTGCAAACGCACCCATATGATCGGCCTGTTGAGTACAGACAAAGTCGGCCAGACACAGATTGGCACGGGAGTCTTTCTTGTCCTGTTGCTGACGCAGGAAGTGGAAGCGGGCCAGCTCCTGCTGATGCGATTCATCTTTAAAGATAATGACGCTGTCATCATCCGTAGCCTGAGCCGGAAACAGACCAAAGATGGCACGTGCTGTAAACCAGCCTTTTTCAATGATTGTATCGAGCCATCTATTGGCTTCATCAAATAACTTCTGCGCCTCTTTACCCTTATGTGGATCAGATAGAATACGCGGGTATGCTCCATTGAGTTCCCAGGCCGAGAAGAACGGTGTCCAGTCGATAAACTCACGAATTTCGGCAATCGAACCATCATCCAGCACCGTGATGCCCGGTTGTCTGGGGGCAGGAGGAATATTTTTGTTGTCGATACTGATCCGGTTGGCTCGTGCATCGGCCAGACTTAACCAGTTGATTTGCTGCTGGCGACCCAGATAGCGATCACGTACACCTTTGTACTCTTCGCGTGTTTTTTGCACAAAGGATGCGCGATTGAGTTCCGAGATCAGATTTTGCGCTACGCCGACCGCACGGGAGGCATCCTTGACCCAAATCACAGGCTCATCATATTCCGGTTCGATTTTCACAGCGGTATGCGCTTTGGAAGTGGTGGCACCGCCCAGCATGATGGGCAGGCGATAATCGAGCCGGGTCATTTCTTTGGCGATATGCACCATTTCATCCAGACTTGGTGTGATCAGGCCGGACAGTCCAATGATATCCACATTGTGCTTTCTGGCTTCTTCCAGAATGGTGGCGGCAGGCACCATGACGCCGAGATCAATCACCTCGAAGTTGTTGCACTGGAGTACCACGCCGACGATATTTTTACCGATATCGTGCACATCACCCTTGACGGTTGCCATCAGTACCTTGCCATTGGAGCTGTTGGCACCGGCAGCCTTGCCTGCTTCAATATAAGGCATCAGCCAGGCTACGGCTTTTTTCATCACGCGGGCGGACTTTACAACCTGAGGGAGGAACATCTTACCATCACCAAACAGATCACCGACCACATTCATGCCGTCCATCAATGGCCCTTCAATGACTTCAATCGGGGTTTCAAAAGCCAGGCGGGCTTCTTCAGTATCTTCATCGACATAGGTATCAATGCCTTTGACCAGCGCATGCTCGAGCCGTTTGGCGACTGGTAATTTACGCCATTCATCATCGGCTTTTTTTGCCTGCACGCCATCACCGCGATAATTGTCGGCAATATCCAGCAAGCGTTCGGTAGCATCGTCACGACGGTTGAGCACCACATCTTCAACGCACTGACGCAACTCTTCCGGAAGATCATCATATACTGCCAGCTGGCCGGCATTGACGATGCCCATATCCATGCCCTGTTTGATGGCGTGATAGAGGAATACGGAATGGATGGCTTCGCGTACCGGATTATTGCCACGGAAAGAGAATGATACATTGGAGACACCGCCGGAAATCATGGCATATGGCAGGTTCTGTTTGATCCAGCCGGTGGCTTCGATGAAGTCCACAGCATAGTTGTTATGTTCTTCGATGCCGGTGGCGACGGCAAAGATATTCGGATCAAAAATAATATCTTCGGGCGGGAAACCGCAGGTTTCGGTCAGCACACGGTAGGAGCGTTCGCAGATGGATATTTTGCGTTCGTAGGTATCAGCCTGCCCGTCCTCATCGAAGGCCATGACAATCACGGCAGCACCGTAATTACGTACCAGTTTGGCATGCTCGATAAATGCTGCTTCCCCTTCCTTGAGTGAAATGGAGTTTACTACGCCCTTGCCCTGAATGCATTTGAGTCCCGCTTCGATAATTTCCCACTTGGATGAATCAATCATGACCGGCACCCGCGAAATATCCGGTTCGGCGGCAATCAGATTGAGAAACGTTGTCATGGCCTGAACACCGTCCAGCATCGCCTCATCCATATTGACGTCGATGATCTGGGCACCGTTTTCAACCTGTTCCCGGCAGACATCCAGCGCGGTAGCGTAATCGCCGGCCATGACCAGCCGTTTAAAACGAGCGGAGCCGGTGACATTGGCACGTTCGCCGACATTGACAAACAGACTGTCTTTATTGATATGCAAAGGTTCCAGTCCGGATAACCGGCATTGAATGTCAGGTTTGGGAGCCGGGCGTGGGGCGATGCCTTCCACTGCCCTGGCCATGGCGCGAATATGATCGGGGCCGGTACCGCAGCAGCCACCGATAATGTTCAGGAAACCGGATTCTGCCCACTCTTTAATCTCGGCGGCCATATCTTCCGGTGTTTCATCGTAACCACCGAATGCATTGGGAAGCCCTGCATTGGGATGAGCATTGATGGCACAGGAGGCTGTGTCGGACAGTTCTTCGATATACTGGCGTAATTCGTTGGCACCAAGGGCGCAATTCAGTCCAATGGAGACAGGTTGAGCGTGTGCCAGTGAATTGTAAAAGGCCGTGGCAGTCTGGCCGGACAGGGTGCGGCCGGAGGCATCGGTAATGGTGCCGGATATCATGATGGGTAATTCCATCGCTGTATCTTCAAAATATTTCTTCACCGCAAAAACCGCTGCTTTGGCATTGAGCGTATCAAAGACAGTTTCAATCAGGATGATGTCGGCACCGCCATCAATCAGTCCGTGCGTGGCTTCAGTGTAGGTTTCGACCAGTTCTTCAAAGCTGATATTACGGAAACCCGGATCATTTACATCAGGTGAAAGCGAACAGGTGCGTGATGTTGGTCCCAGTACGCCGGCAACAAAACGCGGTTTTGCGTCACTTGCCACTGCATCACAGGCTTCGCGTGCGAGTGCTGCGCCCGCCTTGTTCAGTTCATAGACCAGTGACTCCATACCGTAATCGGCCATGGAAACCGAATTGGCGTTGAATGTGTTGGTTTCAACAATATCAGAACCTGCCTCAAGATAAGCTGTGTGAATCTCCCTGATAATTTGCGGTTGCGTCAGGGATAGCAGGTCATTGTTGCCTTTCAGTTCGCTGGGCCAGTCGGCAAAACGATCGCCCCTGTAATCGGCCTCATCCAACCCGTAAGACTGGATCATCGTACCCATGGCACCATCCAGGATCAGAATCCGCTGGTTCATCTGTTGCTGTAAAAGATCGGCTCGTTTCATACGGCGCAAGCTAGCAGCACTGATATATTCTAGTAATCATAAAAATAATGATCTTCTTCCTACAGGTGACAATTATCAGTCTCAATTGTATTTTTTTCTGCTATAATCGCGGCCTGATATTGAAGGCCGGGTTGTTTTCTTTCGGTGTGTAGAAGTTTTCCTGTATCAAATAGAAAAGTTCCATCTGAGCATTTACAAGGGAGTTCCTGTATCAATGAGTGAGCAGAAGAAAAGCAGCAATGTGGTTTGGCATCAGGCCACCGTAACACGCAAGCGCCGTGAAACAGCCAACGGTCATCGCAGTGTCATTCTCTGGTTTACCGGCTTGTCCGGAGCGGGAAAATCGACGCTGGCCCATGCCGTTGAGGAGAGGCTACACCAACTGGGTGCGCGAACCTTTGTTTTTGACGGTGACAATGTCCGACATGGTCTGTGTTCCGATCTTGGTTTCTCGGATGCTGACAGACAGGAAAATATCCGTCGTATTGGTGAAATGTCCAAACTGATTATTGAGGCCGGTGTGATTGCCCTGACTGCATTCATTTCCCCGTTCCGAACCGATCGCGACAGGGTGCGGGCACTGGCCGATGATGGCGATTTTATTGAAATCTATTGTCGTGCTTCTGTCGATGAGTGCGAATCGAGGGATGTAAAAGGCTTGTATGCCCGTGCGCGATCCGGAGAAATCAAGGCATTTACAGGTATCTCCTCGCCCTATGAAGAACCCCTGAATCCTGAACTAATTGTGAATACCGGCTCAACGTCGTTGGATGAATGCGTTGAACAGGTGCTTGCTTACCTGAAAGGGTGCGGGGTGATTGGAAACAGTGAGAATAATCAGTGACCGGTTATTGGGTGGGTCAGTACGATCAGTTACAACTTGCAGTGACCATGAGAATTGATTTTTTCGGTGGAGCACATGAGTACAAATCATAAGGTTCAAGCCATTTCCCCTGCAAAGGTGCTGGTAACCGGTGCGGCGGGTTTTATCGGCTCCCACTTGAGTCACCGGTTGCTGGCAGCTGGTCATGACGTCATCGGGCTGGATAATCTGAATGACTATTACGATGTCAGCCTCAAAGAGGCCCGGCTTGAGCGTTTGACAGGGAAATCCGGTTTTCGTTTCATAAAAATGGATGTAGCAGACAGGGCGGGTATGGAGCAACTGTTTGCAGAAGAGCAGTTCGATCAGGTCGTCCATCTGGCCGCTCAGGCCGGGGTGCGCTATTCATTGAAGAACCCGCATGCCTACATTGACAGCAATATTGTCGGCTTCACCAATATTCTGGAGGGTTGCCGCCATCATGGGGTTAAACATCTGGTTTATGCCTCTTCGTCTTCTGTTTACGGTGCCAATGAGTCGATGCCCTTTTCGGTGCATGATAATGTGGACCACCCGATTTCACTGTATGCAGCGACCAAAAAGGCCAATGAACTCATGGCTCATACCTATTCGCATCTGTATGGTTTGCCGACAACGGGATTGCGTTTTTTTACGGTATACGGCCCATGGGGCAGACCTGACATGGCATATTTCCTGTTTGCCAGAGCGATATTGGCCGGGGACACGATCGATGTATTCAATCACGGTAAAATGCGGCGTGATTTTACTTATATCGGCGATGTCGTTGAAGGTGTCACCCGAGTGCTGGCTCATCCGGCTGAAGTGAATCCAGACTGGAATGGTAAAGCTCCTGATCCAGGCTCGAGCAAGGCACCGTGGCGAGTCTATAATATCGGAAATGCCAGGCCGGTCGATTTAGGTGATTTTATTGCAGCGATTGAAAAGGCACTCGGCATGGAAGCAAAGAAGAACTATATAGCCATGCAGCCGGGTGATGTGCAGGCTACTTATGCGGATGTGGCTGATTTGATGCGTGATATGGATTATCGACCAGCAACCGTGATAGATAAAGGCGTGCAGCAATTTGTGGACTGGTATAGAGAGTATTATCAATGCTGACCGGTATTACTCATTGAATAATGCGGGCTAAAGGAATTTCGATGACATATAAACCAAAAAACATTCTGGTAACCGGAGGGGCCGGTTTTATCGGCAGCAATTACGTGCGTTTTATGCTGTCCAGTGATCCGGATGTACATGTCGTTAATCTTGATCTGCTCACCTATGCAGGTTCGCTGGATAATCTCAAAGATTTACCAGATGCATCGCGCCATCGTTTTGTGCAGGGCGATATCTGTGATCGGGCATTGATTGACCGGCTGTTGCATGATCATGCCATTGATACCATTGTACATTTTGCCGCCGAGTCACATGTCGACAATTCTATATCCGGTCCGGAAATATTTGTGAAAACCAATGTAATGGGCACCTTTACCTTGCTGGAATCGGCCCGTCAGTATTGGCTTGAAAGTTCATCCCAGCCATCTTTTCGCTTCCATCATATTTCTACCGATGAGGTGTATGGAACGCTGGATAAAGGTGATGCGGCATTCAGTGAAACCACCCCCTATGCACCCAATTCTCCGTATTCTGCCTCGAAGGCAGGCTCCGATCATCTGGTGCGTGCATATTTCCATACCTATGGCCTGCCTGTCACCACGACCAACTGCTCAAATAACTATGGACCGTACCAGCACAGTGAGAAACTGATTCCGACGATTATCCGCAATTGTCTGAACGGCAGTCCTGTCCCTGTCTATGGTGACGGTTCCAATATCCGCGACTGGCTCTATGTTGAAGACCATTGCTCAGGTATTGATGCCGTGATTCGGGCTGGCAGGTTGGGGGAGACCTATAATATCGGTGGTATCAACGAATGGGCCAATATCGATATCGTGAAATGCATCTGCAGATTGATGGATGAGTTCAGAGCAGATTTTAGCAACCAGTCCAGCCACGAATCGTTGATCTCATTTGTTACTGATCGTCCCGGCCATGACTGGCGTTATGCCATCGATGCCACCAAGATGGGGCAGGAACTGGGCTGGAAACCGGCAGAAACCTTTGAAACCGGTATCCGGAAAACAGTGCAATGGTATTTAAAAGAGGCTGAATAGCATGCTGGTGGATACAGTCTTTATTTAGGGACGCGCTGATTAATTCAGTGCTTCCGCGCCGGCTATAGTCGGCCTGCCAAAACCGATGATGTAAACCATTGATTTTATAAGTAAAGTGAAAATCATAATTTCTTTTTGCGTGCTGATTCTTGGCAGGAGCCAATAAATCAGTATCTCCCTAGCGCCCAAACACTTTTTTCAGAATAGCCGTGGTACGCTTGACAGGGTTCTTACGAATTGCGGCTTCTTCCTCGGCCATATAGTGAAAAATGCCGGCCATACCCAGATCGACGACATGTTGCGTCAGATTGGTTTTCACATCCGGTACAAACGGAACGGCTTTATATTTACCCATGACGCCGTCATAAGCCTGTACTGCACCGGCCTGATTCAATGCCTTGTTAACAATCGGGCGCATTTCTTTGGACAATGGTCTAGACATCTTTCCCTTGAAATATTGTGTGGCTGCATCATCCGGGCCGTTCAGGATTTTTTTGGCATCGTCGAAGGTCATTTCCCGGATAGCATTGCCAAAAATACGTTTGGCTTTGGGTGTGGCCAATTCAGCAGCCCGATTCAGTTTGAGTTCGAGGTTATCCATCATACTGCCCATGCCGACGGCGGACAGGGTAGATTTTACCGTTTGCAGACTTTCCGGCAGCGGAATATGAATCTTCGGGTCGGCATTGAAACCATCGGTTTTGCCCAACTGCCCGACGACATTTTTCGAACCGACACGCAGTGCATCCTTCAATCCGGCAACCATGTCCGATTTGCTCAGTCCAGTCACGGAAGACATGGTCGAGGCAGCGGGTTCTTCACTTCCTGTACCACCGATTAAGCCACCAATCTGATCCATAAAACCGGCTGAAGCCTGCAAAGCGGGAAAGAGCATGGCTCCTGCAATCATCACATATTTCCAGTTTGATCCTTTCATAGTCTTACCCCCTTGCAGAAAAATAGCATAGCGAAATAATTCAACACCGCCCAGAAATTTTTTTTATGGGAGGCGAGTTTTGGACGGATGGGTATTTTGCGAGCACTGTGGGTAAACATGGCAATGAAGATATGATAAGGAAGTATGTGAAAGAACAGGGTGGTAGCTATTAGAAACTTCACAGTGATTATCAATTAGCATTGTTTTAGCAGCAGGCACAAATACCCCGTCCGCTTGCGGCGAGGAACTTTATCTGGATGGGTTTTGAATTGGAGTTATATCACCAATGGCCATATTCATTGCCGATGAAGAACGTATCGAAATCAACCATATCGCTAGTGATCGTATGGTTTTGCCCGCAGAGCAGTACGCGCCTCCGGCTGGTTATCCGGGCAGTCCCGGGCTGGTACGATATGAACAATGTGCTCGGTATTCATGTCCGTTGATGTACTGCACAGGGGTTATGGGCTTCTTACCTTCAGTGAAAAACTGATTTGGCCAGGCTATGAACGGGTGCGTTAAATAACTACAAGGGCGCGGTTTTTAAGATCTTGCTTATATCTAATTGCTATTTGTTAGTAGGACTGAATCGGTATTTTCTGTTTGTTCAGGATTTCCTGTTTGTGGTTCCCAGCAATAAACCTTAAATTCATCCACGGTTATATCTATTGGAGCAAAACCCTCTGCAGTTTTTTCCAGCATTTCGAAGCATTCTTTGGAGAGGTAGATACTGTCGGGATTCGCATATTTTTGCATATGTCCTGCTACATCGATCACATGGTCACTCATTTCTTCCATAGGGGTATCTGCGTCGTAGTACACATTACCATGGTTGACGCCACAACGGATTTGAAACGGAGTTTTGATGGAATTTTTAGCGCGATTAAATAGAGGCATGCCTTCCAGCACATCCTTTGCCGCCATGACAGCATCATCGGCTGTTGAAAAACAAATCATGACCCCGTCCGGAGTCCATGAGCTTTTAAGAGCATGATATTTGGCAATAATATTAGCAACATAGACCTTATACTCTTTGAATGTAAGTTCGATAAGGGGTTTGGCCTCACCTCTTTTCATCTTGGTGGAAGAGACCACATCAATGGACAGAAATGCCACATCTTTCGACATGGACTCCAGTTTCTTTCTCGTATCGTCAAAAAGATGCAAGAGTTCTTCACGGCTTTCACGACTAGAGCCGGCAGATGCAACTGCATCAATTTTTTCTTCCATCTTTTTCAGGGATTTTCTGTCTGCTGATGAAAGTACCGTAGTTTCGAAATGCTGCATTTCATCTTTCAGTCGGGCTCGGGTGATTTTAGTTTTCAGCTTCCATCTGTAATTATCAATGAATAATTCTTTGGTCAGGAATATCACAGTAACAACTATTCCGACGGAAAAATCTTTCCCGCTTATAATCGTGGGGATAATTTTTCGAAGAATATTCAGAACCTGTTCATCGAAAGCAAGTATCTGGGGTAAAAACAGCAGGCTGTTTTTATATTCAAATTTGAACTCGGTTGGAAGCAGTGATAATAAAAAGGCCAGCATCAATAGAATACATGCTATACTTGATAGCTTCATGATAAAGGCCGTTATTTTATATAATGCAATCATTTTCTATTGTATCCTTGCAGGTTGCAATATGGATATTTTCCGAAAAAATAAAATGGTCGTTTTTGTCCGCAACATACCCTCGCCTCGTCGCAGCGTTATTATAGCATGAAAATGATGGGATGGTAACCTTTGGTTGCACAATCATGAGATGGTGGGCGATAGTGGGATCGAACCACTGACCCCTGCCGTGTGAAGGCAGTGCTCTCCCGCTGAGCTAATCGCCCTGTTTTCA
>CAZBEN010000033.1:0-11637 GCA_964490955.1 uncultured Zetaproteobacteria bacterium
GCATTGGCGCCGGCACTGGAAGCCAGCCCGGACACACGCACGCGTCGGGCCACCGCCTGGATGCCGGAGATGTGATTAATCGAACCCATCACAGCTTGCGGATCAGCAATCCGTTGCGCCAGCTTGCGGCTGTCTTCAAAACCCTCGGCATGAATCTGGATATGTCCGGTCATGGTCAGCGCAAAGTTGGTCTTGATCTGTTGCATCCAGCCATCATCCATGGCCGAAAGAAATGTCAGCGCAGCAATGCCAATACCAAGGGCAGCAGCTGTCAGTATTGTGCGCAACGGGTGCAAGCACAGATTCCGCCAGCCCAGCTTCAAATAAATCGACAGGTTATCCATCAGTCAAAGCCATCCATCCGTCAAAACCTTTTCACCGCAGAGTACGCAAGGGACGCAGAGGAAAAACAGCTATTATGCGATGAACCTTCCATACGTTGATGATGTTTTATAACATAGAAATACATCATAATTTTAACCAAATAGATTTTCCTCTGCGCACTCTGTGTCCTCTGCGGTGCATGCATTTTAGTTTTTTCTGATCATGCATGATGAATCGCCTCGACAGGCTCCAGTCGTGCAGCCCGAATGGCCGGCCAGATTGAGGCTGCGACAGACGCTGCCAGCACCGCCATAACCGTATCCAGCAAATGAGAGTTATCAATTTCGGTATGAATCACCGGATTGAGATAGAAGCGGGCGACTGAATCCATCTGGCTGGAAAGGTCGATGCCAACACCATGAAAATAATACACCAGTGCCAGCCCTGCCACGGTGCCAGCCATAATACCGGCCAGACCCAGCAACAACGACTCTGTTACTACCATGGCCGCCAGGCGCAAACGTCCACAGCCCAGTGCCATCATCACACCGAACTCATGCATACGTTCCAGCATACTCATCAGCGCTGTGTTCATGATCCCGGCTGCCACAATCACCAGCACAATGGTCAGAAAGATATAGTAAAATGCGTTCTCCAGTTCCACCCACTGTTTCATCATCGGATACATATCGTACCAGCGCAACACCTCATGCGACTTGCCCAGTTTCGCTTTCAATACAGCCGTTACCGGTTCCAGCCTTTCAGCTGGCAGTTGCACAACAATTTCTGAATGTCGCCCGCCCATAGCTGTCATCTGCTGCAGGAAACCAAGCGGAATAATCGCCAAACCACGGTCGATGCCCATCTCGCCGCTGGAGATAATACCGACCAGAGTCAGCTTTTCCGCTGCCAGCGCGCCATATCTGTCTTCAGTCAGAAAAACAACATCATCGCCAATGCTGACCCCGAGATTTCGGGCAGTCGTCTTTCCCAACACGCATGCAGCTTCATCATTATCCTGAATAAAACGACCATGATCAACCTTGGCAGCAATGCGCGTTGCCTTCTTCTCCATGTCAGGGTTCATACCAAGCAGAACAAGCCCTTCGGAGCTTTCCTCACCCGCGGCCAGTGCAAAGGTTCGCAATCGATAACTGAAACCCTTTATCCCGTTGGCCTTTAGCAGTTGAATCACCCGCCCCGAATCCGGTACTGTTTTCACCAGCTGTGGATGATGGAAAAAGCCATTCGCGTGAACCTGAATACTGCCGACAATCACCTGTTGCAGATTACGCATCATGGTATTGTGCACACCATCATTAAAACCCCAGAGGAAAATCAACGCGGCCAGACCCAGCGCAACCGCAGATACTGTAATCAGGCTGCGGCGAGCATTGCGCACAACATTGCGCCAGGCCAGTGACAACATCAACGTCCGCTTTGGCGCAAGTTAGCCCGGGTGAATATCTGTGCCTTGATCGGCACATTAAAACTGATGCTTTCCAGTATCATCACCGTGCGTTTTTCGGGTTTATCCATAGGGTGCATGATCCAGCGGGAAGGAATATCACGCCCCCCCATGTGTCTGACCTTATCGAAAATCAGCTGACGAATATGTTTGCCATGTTCATCGTAATAATCTTCGGAAAGCGGCATGGCATCGTGTGTAATACGGCGCACGATCCTGCCCCATACTACGGGAGCATTCGGCTTTGGTACTGATTCAACCACATAAACGCCATCCACATCAGCCAACAGCTTGTGATTATAATCTTCCACGACCGACTCCATTTTGACCAGATCGTCATTGGTAAAATCCGATCCCATCCAGTTGGAAAGCATCATCGACGGCGGGATACGGATATCGCGTTCCAGCTTGGGCAGATACATCCACAGGTTATCGCCATCCTTGAGCCAGGTGGTATTTTTATCTTTCCGGGGAGCAAGAATCCGAATAAAAAAACGCTTTTTTGTACGATCATCCCAGGCGTCCAGACGCACTTCGCGTTGCCAGTCTGCCGTCTCAATACGCATGCTGTATCTGGCAATACTGGTATCAGAACGGAGCCTGTCCTGCACCTGTCTGATCAGATCACGAGCGATCAGATCACGCGCGACCGCATCACTTCGACCACTATCAGGATCATCATTCTGACAATGCCCCGTCAGCGGCAGTGCTGCCAAAATGAGCATCAGTGTCGAAAATATGAACAGTCTCATGTCTCGATTGTAGTCCTATCCGGAAGTCTCGTGAAGACTGGCTGAGACAAACTGACTCGCTATTCGGAAAAATCGATGAATGGTGCCAGACTCACATAGAGAATAAACAGTGTCATAAGAAAAAAAAGCAGAAACTGCAAGGGCTTTTGCCTTATTTTATCGGTAACCTTCGGGTGGCGACCTTCTTCTTTTAACAATCGATATTCTTTTCTGGCTCGCCTGGTTCTTTCCTGCTGATAACCCTCAATTAACGCACCGGCCTCTTCCAGTCTGCTGTTATCATGAATCCAGATAGCAGGCACCGAGATTCCCCAACCTCCGGCTGCGGTCTCATAATATTCAATGCCATGTTCCTGCAACAATTGCCGGATGTCTTCAGCCTCATCATCAGGCACATTTCTCAACTTGAACAGTTTCGCAGCCATATCCCACCTGTTGTTTCCAGAGCTTTCTTCTGTCGTCGCCAATTCTGAAGTCTGGTTCGTTTTGTTTCTGCCCGTAGTGACCAGGGTTGGTATACCTTGTTGACAATATTTGTCACACAGTGCTGCTTGCTATTGAAGCACAAGCAACTCAACTGGCATCTATCTTGCTTTATATAACATTGCCATTGATGGCATAAAACACTTAGGAGAATCTAATATGACAAATGTCTCAAATAAAGAAAAGGGTTTCACACTGATCGAATTGATGATTGTGGTTGCAATCATCGGTATTCTGGCTGCCATCGCAATCCCGCAGTTCTCGAACTACCGTACCAAGGCGTTCAATTCAGCGGCTGTATCTGATCTGCACACTGCACGCCTGGCTGAAGAAGCTGTATTTGCTGATTATCAGGCATATGGATCAACCGTCGCCAAGACTGGTACAGCCGGCAAGGCTGGCGCTGGTGTAACACTTACCGCCAACGGATTTGTAGCCACATCCACCAAAAGTCAGGAAGCTCCTGTAACAGTCAGCAACAATGTCAGCCTGGCCGCTGATACGGACAAGACCCAGGCCTATGCCACCATTACTTCTCAACATACCAATGGTGACAAGCTTTATGCTGCAGAAACCGATCAGTCCGGCACCTATCAGAAGAGTGTTACTACAGGCACAAAATTCAAGGCAATCGGTAAAGCAAGCGCTGCCCTAGATGCATCAGGCTATACCGCAATGTAATTGCGTGTAATTCTTACATGGCAATCGGGAGGGAATGCTTTTTAGCATTCCCTCCTTTCTTCAGAGAATACAAAGCGGGCCAGCCTTATATGATCCAGTTTATCAACGTCCATAAAACCTACCCGAAACAAATTAACCGCTCTCCTGCCCAGCACGCATTGAAGGGAATATCAATCTCACTCAAACAGGGACAAACGCTTGGCCTGATTGGCCAGAACGGAGCAGGAAAAAGTACATCCATCCGCCTGATTATGGGTTATATGCGACCGGATCGGGGCAAGCTCATTGTGCTTGGAAACGAAAACCCTTCTCCTGCCACACGCCGGCATATCGGTTACCTGCCGGAAACATCCTCTTTTCCCCCCAACCTGACATGCATGGAATTGCTTCGATTCGCCGGACGCTGCTGTGACATGTCAAATAACACTATCGCTGAACGCTCAGATGCACTGTTGGATCGGCTGGGTATCCGGGATGCCCGCAATCGCAGGTTGAACGAATATTCAAAAGGCATGCAACAGCGAGCCAGCTTTGCAGCAGCACTCATCCACAACCCTGATCTGCTGATTCTGGATGAACCGATGTCCGGCCTGGACCCCATTGGTCGTGCAGAGATTATCGATTTGATTCATGACCTGCGCAGTCAGGGCAAAAGCATACTATTTTGCTCACATTTGCTTGATGATGTTGCGCGCATTACCGATGATGTCGCCATCCTGCATCAGGGACATGTGCTTTATAATGGTTCGATCGCTGACTTGTGTTCACAACAATCTGCAGTTCAGGGGGCAACCGGAATCAGCCTGCAGGATGCCTTTGTCAGTATAGTCAAAGGATATCAGCCATGAATCGTATTATGGCACTGGCAAAGATCGCCTTTCTTAACGGCCTAAGGCGCAATGCAGTCTGGGGCTTGTGTATATTCGCACTGGTGTTCGAAATATGCGGCGTTTTCTTCATTGACTTCTTCGGCCACGATCTGGGTCGCGTCATCAGCGACTTCCATTTTTCCATCATGTGGTCAGCCGGTATGCTGTTTATCCTTTTTTACGCAGTACAAGCCATTGCATGGGACGATGATCACAGAGTCATCGACAGCATCCTTGCCCGTCCTATTTCCCGAACTGAATATGTACTCGGAACCATGGCCGGTTTATCACTGCTTCTGCTCTGTTTCGAGTTGCTGCTGGCCGCTCTGGCCATGGCTGAAATCACCTGGATCAAGCCAGTCATCGGTGAAATCTATTTTCCGGTATTTTCCATCACACATTTCTCGTTAACATGGGTCGGCCTGCAATTAATTTTGTTGACCCATCTGGGCATTGTCATGCTTGTATCCGCAGCCATTCGGGGCGCTTTCCCTGTCATGCTGATAACACTTGCCTATTCACTCATATGCTCAGGCCTGCCTGTGGTCAGGGAATCAATCGGTCAGCAATCAGAAGCCTCAGCACAAGGGCTGGATAAAATATTGCAGGGCATGAATATGATTTTCCCTGACTTCAGCCTGCTGGATTTAAAAGACAGCGTGTTGAGCAATCAAGGCATGGAAATCATGATCGGCATGCCTGTATGGATGCCGTTCAGCTTGATGACCGTCTATTTGGCAATCGTTTTGGTACTGTCCTGTTTGATCTATCAACGCAGGGATATTTTATGAGCGGACAGCCATTTCCGATAAAATCGCCGCTTATTCTGGTGCTATTGATTATCGGTTATGGTTTTCTTTTTCTAGCCCAGGATCGGCATACTTCAACAGCTTCAGAACATTTATCGCCTGCGCTTCCGGTTCGCTTGCTGGATGTGCTGGGGCACAGCTATTTGAATCAGCTGATTGCTGAATCCCTGTTTATCAAAACAGCTGTATATTACGGCGGTCTGAACAAGCAGCCGGATGAAGATAATCTGGAGATTATGCAGCAACATTTCATCGCCATGAGCCAGTTACATCCCAAATTTCTGGACACATATTATCGTAGCGAATCAGTGCTGGCACATAGAGGAGACACATTCGTTCAGGCAGCCAATACAATACTGGAAAATGGAAGGCGTGCCTTACCTGAGCAGGTAGTCCTGCCTTTTTTTGAGGGTTTCAACTACTTTCATTATCTGAATGCCCCCGTCAAAGCGGGGGAAATTTTGCGCATTGCCAGCAATATTCCCGATGCTCCTGCGTGGATCGGTCATCTGGCCAGCATGCTTATGGCCAGCGGCGGCAATATTCGTACCGGTCTGGTCTGGTTGAAAGGCATGCTTGCCGCCTCCCATGATGATGATGAGAGGGCTCGTTATAACAAAGATATTGCCGCCTTTGAAAAAGCGTTACAGGTCCAGTTGGCTCTGGATCGTTATGTTCACAAACATGGAAATTACCCTGATAGTCTGACAGTGTTATTGCAGAAGGAATTAGACACGCTGCCAGTTTGGGGGGAAGATGGATATTTGCTCGAATATCAAGCGCCAAAATTATTTTTGCGCAGACAATCACATGACTAACAGAACCATCAGAAAACACGCCAACCATGGCTTTTCACTAATAGAACTCATGGTTGTTATTGCTATCATTGCTATTCTGGCCGCGATTGCTATCCCGTCATATGTCAGCTATAGAGAGAGAGCCTTTGATGCTTCGGCTGTCTCTTACATCAAATTTATCACCACGGCTGAGTCCGGTTATTGGGTATCCAACCAGACATTCGTCTCAGTGCCGGCCGGCGATGGACCCGGCCTGTCAGGCATCATGCCCGGTACTACTGTGCCATCCGGCGTAGGTTATGTTGTCGGGGTTTTTCCAAAAACAGGAACGGACTCATCAACAAAAGCCGCTACAGGAACGAACTACGTCGCCTATACAGGACATATCAGTGGCCATCATGTATTTGCAGTAGATTCCAGGAGTGAACCCCAGAAGCGGGATAAAAAAGCAGCCGCAGCTAACCCGGCCAGTGATGCAAAATCAGAAAAAATCACTGCTTTTCTGCCTCCGAATTGGGGCATCCCGCTTTGATAAAGGTAGCCAAAATCTGAAAGGCTCATTCATGTTCAACACAATGATAACAACATGGCATGTTCAAAAACCGGACTACATACCAACCAGAACTATTCTATCAGGGTAAATGTTATGCTTGATCGTGAACAGGGTATCTAAATACCGGATAAACTCCACCTTGGCCTGGCATCCCAGTTTTCAGAATCTGATACTCCGCTTCTAATTTTCTGAAATGCGGCATAGGCGATCATGGCAGCATTATCAGTACAATGTCTGGGATGCGGAAGATAGATATCAATCCCCTGTTCAACGGCAAGCTTAGCCAACAGGTCTCGTAGGCGCTTGTTTGCGGCTACGCCACCGGCAATCACCAGACGGAGTGCATCCGTTTGCAGACATGCCCGAATCGATTTTTTCACCAGCACTTCACAAATTGCTGCCTCAATCCCTGCAGCCATATCCCGTTGCTCTGATTCCCCCAGGCATTCCAAACCGCCAGCCCCTTTTACGGCATACATCACGGCTGTTTTCAAACCAGAAAAACTGAAGTTCAAATTGTCCCTGTTCAGCATGGGGCGGGGTAATTTATATCGCTTCGCATTACCCCCAACGGCTAGGGCGGCAAGCTCAGGACCACCCGGGTAAGGCAAACCCAATAAACGGGCTGATTTATCAAAACATTCCCCAGCTGCGTCATCCAGTGTCTGACCTATCACCTCGTACTGCCCGATAGCTTTCACATGCACCAGCAAGGTATGCCCGCCGGATACAAGTAATGTTATAAAAGGAAAGTCAGGTAGCCCCCCTTCCAGGCCCGGTGCCAACAAATGCCCCTCCATATGATGAATTGGCATCACTGGGATTCCATTTACCATGCCTGAGGCCCGGGCATAAGACGTGCCTACCAGCAGCGCTCCCATCAAGCCCGGACCAGCTGTTACTGCAATCTGTTCGATATGGGGCCAATTCAACGAAGCTTCCGTTAGTAGTGAATCCACCATGGGGGCTAATGCTGTCAAATGTTCGCGCGAAGCAACCTCGGGGACAACGCCGCCAAATTTTGTATGTGTTTCTATTTGTGATGCAATCTTCTCGGCCACAATGCGACCCTGTCCATTCAACGGGTCGCCCTCATAAATCGCTACTGCCGTTTCATCGCACGACGACTCAATACCCAAAATAATCATTTTTCACCATTAACGTCATAATAATTTCACCACAGAGTACGCAGAGGAACACAGAGTAAAAGCAAAACATATTGAAAAGATAGTTTGTCTGAAATTACATGGATCGTTCTTTGCGCAAGCAAACGACAAAGCAGATTGCACTTGCTCAAGATCTCACCCCATGGGAAAGCGATGCTTCAATCAGAGTTGCTCTGAACAGACCCTGCCATCCCGGCAGTACCGAATCCGCCACCACCCGGTGTTTCTATTCGGATGATATCCCCCGCTTTCAGTTGCCATGACCCTTTGGCAGGCAATTCTTCCCATCCGCCATTCCGCCACAAGCGGTTACTTCCGGACTGGCCGGACTGGCCTCCTGCCAAACCATAGGGAACAGTATTTCGTCTCTCCGTCAGTAAAGACAAATAACAGTCTTCCAGTACTTCCCATTCCCGAATCAGCCCATCTCCGCCCTTAAACAGCCCGTCACCGCCTGAATTTTTTCGTACAGTATAATGACGTACACGCAAAGGATAATGCATCTCCAGCACTTCAATGGATGAATTTTTAGTATTGGTCATGTGGCACTGTACCGCCGACAAACCGGCTCCATGAGCATGGGCTCCCATACCTCCGGCCAGCGTTTCGTAATACACCCATGCATCACTGTCTCGTTTATTCCGGCAATCATTTCCACCGAAAATCACATTATTCATCGTACCCTGCGCTGCGGCCGGGATACGATCGGGTATGGCTTTACTCAGGGCCCCCAGCATCACATCTACGATACGCTGGCTGGTTTCGACATTACCGGCTGCTACCGGAGCGCCTGCTTTCGCATGCACCAGACATCCTTCTGTCGCCCTGATCTCAATCGAATGAAAAATTGCAGCCGTCTGTGGCGTATATGACGGCATCAGGCAGCGGAACACATAAAACACGCTGGCTGCAGTCACTGCCATAGGGCAATTCACCGGGCCTTTGCTCTGACAAGATGTGCCATCAAAATCTACAGTTACATATTTCCCTTTTACGTGAATTCTAACATGAATGACAAGACTACCGGAACCCGGCCCATCATCTTCAATTCCATCACCTTCCAACCGATCCTCAAAGCTGTACTCACCATCGGGAATCGAAGCTATGGCCGTACGTCCGTATTGCTCTGAAACTTTGATCAGGGATGCAAACCTTGTTTCAAGCTGAACAGTTCCGAGCTCTGCCAGCCTTTGTGCTCCCAGCAGGCAGGCAGCTCGTTGCGCAGAAAGATCGCCCATACGCTCATCGGGAGCACGCACGCATTCATAAAACAGCTGCTTCAGTTTCAGATTCTCAACACCCGCCTTAAACCAGTAGCGAGGCGATAACACAAGCCCTTCATCTTCCAGCCGGGTCTCCACCCCCATGGACCCGGGAGAAACCCCGCCGATATCGGCATGATGGGCACGGGCAGCCGCAAAAGCGGTTAGCCGTCCATCAATATAAACCGGTGCAACCACAGTAATATCAGGCAAGTGAGTACCACCCAAAAAGGGGTCATTGAACAAAACGATATCACCTTGACACCACTGGAAATGCCCCACCACATCGACCATGGCAAATGCCATCGAACCCAGATGCACCGGAATATGAGCAGCCTGTGAAATCAGCTCACCCTGTGCTGTAAACAAGGCGCAGGAAAAATCTTCACGGTCACGGATATTGGGGGAAATCGCACTGCGCTTGAGAACAGCCCCCATCTCCTCACAAATCGCCGCCAGCCGATGCGAAAACAGACTGAGTTCAACCGCATTCATATGCGCTCCAACATCAGGTGTCCATAACTATCGACTCGCATCTGCCACTTCTCAGGCATCCAGAGCGTGGATGTATCCTCCATGATCAATGCCGGTCCCGTACAGCTGAATTCGGCAGGTAGTTCCTCACGCCTGTAATGCGGCACTGTACCGACGCCATAGACCTCGGAAAAACTGACTGGCAGCGCTTCACCACGGGTTGAACAAAGCGGAAATCTCAATGGCTTCTGCTTTACCACAGCAGTCAATCGGGCTGTCATCAACTCAATCGGTCGCTGCAATATATGACCGTAGGCTCGACTGTGTGCATGTTCAAAACGCTGTTGTAATTGTTGTTGCACGTTTTCTTCATCATCGTCATACATATCAACCGTAATATGAAAGCCCTGCCCGGCATAACGTATATCCACCCTTCGCTCAAAAGTCAGTGCCAGCCCCTGCATGCTTGCTGCTGCCTCCCGCTCCAGTTCGGCAAACAAATCAAATAATGCGCTCACCGTGGCATCGTCATCCAGCAACAAACGCCGTGTCCGGGAAAACTGTCCCTGCTGTCGCCCTGCCAGCATTCCAAGGGCGGAGAAGGCGCCGCTGGCAACCGGAAAAATTACCCTGTCCATACCCAGTTTTTCAGCCAGTGCACAGGCATGCAATCCGCCTGCTCCGCCAAAACAAAGCAGGGAAAACTCAACCGGATTTACACCTCGCTCAACCGATACCACACGCAATGCACCGGCCATGTGTTCTTCAGCAATACGGACGACGGACTCAGCTGCCTGCATCTCTGTCAGCCCTATTTCTCTACCAAAATCCTCAAAAACCTGTCTGGCGGCAGCAATATCCAACGACATACTGCCACCCAGCTTTGCCGTGGCGGGAATGCGGCCGATTAGCAGATTGGCATCGGTGACCGTTGGCAGATATCCGCCAAGTCCGTAACAGGCTGGCCCCGGCTGAGCTCCGGCTGATTCAGGCCCGACCTGTGGCAAACCGGCAGCATCAATCCATCCCAGTGAGCCGCCGCCTGCACCGATGGTATGAATATCCAGCATGGCCAGCGCCACAGGAATGCCCGCAACAGATCCTTCTGTCGTCATGGCCGGCGCACCATCCAGCAGTGCCACATCTGTACTGGTACCACCCATATCGAACGTCATCAGTTTTTTTACGCCTGTCTGTTGACCAATCGCCTGAGCTGCAACCAAACCGCCGGCAGGGCCGGACAAGATCAAACGCACAGCCTGCTCTCCTGCGGCTTCGGCACTCATTACGCCACCGGCCGAATGCATGACAAACAGATGTTTGGGTACAAGTTTGCTCTCCAGCCGTCTGAGATAGCGTTGCACCAGCGGGCCAACATAGGCATTGAGAAATGTTGTCGCACCGCGTTCATATTCACGATATTCCGGCAATATCTGATGGGACAATGAGATAAACACGTCCGGGCATATTTCCTCCGCCAGAAACTGTTCATGAACAGGATTAAGAAAAGAGAACAACAGACAAACAGCTACAGCATCATAACCGCCCTGCTCAAGCTTCCGGTTCAAAATATCCCCGGCATTCAAATCCACCGGCACCAATTCCTGTCCATCTGCACTCAAACGGCAGGAAATCCCCATACAGTCCTCGTGACTGATCCATGCAGCCTCCGGTTCGGGAGTCAGATTATACAATTCAGGCCGAGTTTGCCTGCCAATGATCAACACATCTTCCAGACCGTTATTGGTCACAAACAGTGTACGCACACCTTTGTGCTCGAGGATAGCATTGGTCGCTACTGTCGAACCGTGAACAAGATGAAGTGTTGAGGCATCCAGCCCGAGATAACGCATCCCCTGCTCAATGGCCTGCGATGGATCATCCGGTGTCGATAACACCTTATGAAAGCGTAATACCTGCCCGTCAAAAAGCACAAAGTCAGTAAATGTACCACCCGTATCCACACCCAAAAACATGGCACGATAGTAGCCTTTTCTGA
>CAZBEN010000034.1:0-11123 GCA_964490955.1 uncultured Zetaproteobacteria bacterium
CGCACATTAAATATAGCGGTAAGCTTCATTTGGCGCGGGTCGAGCAATGCGATCAGGTCGTTGGCAATCATATTGGTGACCTGTTCATGGAAATGGCCCTCATCCCTGAAACTCCAATAATAGAGTTTGAGTGATTTGAGTTCGACACACAACTGATCCGGCACATAATCCAGCTTGATCTCGGCAAAATCCGGCTGGCCGGTTTTGGGGCAGAGACAGGTGAATTCGGGTGAGTCAATACGGATATGGTAATCGCGTTCCGGATTCGGATTCTCGAATGTTTCCAGATGCCGGGTTGGCCTGTTCTTTATAGCTCCCAGTGTCTCACTCATGGGTTAAACCTCATGCTCTCAATGATATCCGAATAAATCCGGGTCAGTATTTCCAGTTCACTGACGGCAACCTGCTCCCCGATCTGGTGGATGGTGCTGTTGGTGGTGCCCAGTTCGGCAACGGGCACGCCGGCTGCAGCCAGAAAACGGCCATCGGATGTGCCGCCGCCGGTATCACGTAATGTATCAATGCCTGTCACGCGTTTAATGCTGGTACACACCTGATCGAGGAAGGGGCCGTCCGGTGTGGAAAATGCCGTGGCGACATGATCGAAATCGAGGCTGGTTTCGCAATCCGCACATGCAGCTTCAATCACCGCCTTGATTTCATCAAAATCATTGCCCGGATTATAACGGATATCGATAAATGCCTCACAAACACCGGGGATGACATTGGATGCACCGGTACCGCCATTGAGATTGGTGATCTGGCAGGAAGTGGCTGGAAAACCGTTTGCAGCTTTGCCCCAGTCAATGGCGGCAATGCGGGCCAGAGCCGGTGCGGCGTGATGAATCGCGTTGTCGGCATCCTGCGGGTAAGCCGAATGGCCCTGTATGCCGAGAAATGAGGCTAGAACCTGCACCACGCCGCGGCGACCCCGGCGAATGGTATCGCCAACATTTTTCGAGCAGGAGGGTTCACCAACGATGACAGCATCCGGCAGGCAATGATTGGCTTGCATGTATTCGACAATGCGGATGGTGCCGTCAATTGAGTCACCTTCTTCGTCAGATGTAATCAACAGCTGAATGGTGGGCAGAGGTGTATATTCTCCACAGAGTTTGGCTATTGCAGCGATCCAGCAGGCCACGGCGCCTTTCATGTCTTGGGCTCCGCGTCCGTGCAGGATGCCATCCACGATGTCGGCGGAAAATGGTGTGTGTTGCCATTGTTCTACCGGTCCAGTCGGTACAACATCGGTATGACCGGCAAAGGCCAGTGTACCGTTTAATTCGCCCGGACGAGCATAGATGCTGTTGGTGATGCCGCCGGTATCGACACGGGTGCGCACAAAACCGAGAGGGGCCAGTAACGATTCGATATAATTCTGGCAGCCATTGTCATCCGGTGTGACCGAGGCGCGTTGAATGAGTTTAACAGCAATGGTTGTGGCAATGTCAGACATGACGGAACCCTAGGGCCTGTTCACATAAAATCCATACGTAGTGACGCGGCTATTTTTGTGTCCCTGCATGCTTATTGCACATAAGCGAGTATAACGCAGCAACTGGATTTTATGTGAACAGGCTCTCATCAAAAGCAGCAGCGGGCGGTATTCCCGATATCAGGGCTGCCCGACTATGGACTGCATGGAAACACTGAATGAATCCGTATTTCCCCGGAGCCTGATTATTGCAGCTATGCTAGCCCGATTTTCGCTATATGATTACCCATATGTCTGACATTCTACAACTCTATCCGGTTACGCAACAGCAACGGGCATTGAAAGGGCTCTATCTGGAGCTGAACCTGTGTGAACAGGCGGGTGCCGGTGATGTGCTGATCTATTCAAATTATATCGCCAGTGTGGATGGACGTATTTCGGTTCGGGATGACGATTCGGCTGAATTTATAGTGCCGGAATCCATTGCCAACAAACGTGACTGGCGCCTGTATCAGGAACTGGCGGCGCAGTCCGATGTAATGCTGACGTCAGCACGTTATTTTCGCCAGCTGGCCCATGGCAAGGCTCAGGATTTATTGCCGGTGGGTAGTGCGCCGGAATATGCCGATTTGAGTGAGTGGCGCCAGCAGCACGGGTTGAAAGACCAACCGGATGTGGTGGTGATTTCCAACTCGCTGGATATCCCGGCGACGGCACTGGAAAAAGTGCAGGACAGGCGCGTGATGATCTGTACCAGCGAACAGGCAGATGATGATCAGCTTGGCCGCCTGGAATCGATGGGGATGGCCGTGTTGAGCGCAGGCAGGGAGCGGGTTGAAGGAAAGAAGCTCAGACAGCTGCTGATCGATCAGGGCTTTTGCAGTGCCTATATGATTGCCGGGCCGGAGGTGCACCGCACGTTGATTGCCGACGGGGTGCTCGATTACCTTTTTTTAACCACACAGTTGAGTTTGCTGGGGCATGATACTTTTCATACCATATTATCCGGCCAGTTGGATCAGCCGGCTGATCTGCATCTTCAGCGGCTCTATCTGGATCAGGCTGTATCATCCCGGCAACTGTTTGCACAATTTGCATTGCATCCGGCCTGATGCAGAGCCATATTGGCCGTATCTGACCATGGAAAGTCGATTATTCCAGGAGGTATCATGCTGAAGCGATTAAGCCTGGCGCATTTGGGGATTCTGGTGGGGGTTTTATACTGGCCTGCCGAAGCCCTGATTCATGACTTTATTCTTGGACAAGGCAGTTTTATGGAAAATCTATTCGATCCTGATCCGGATGAATTATGGATGCGTACACTTATTTCAGCCATGTTTATCGGTTTTGGGATACATGCCCGGAAGACCGTTGTCCATCAGCAGCAACTGCAAGAGCAGTTGCGCAAGAAAAGTGAGCGACTGCATCAGATTATTGATTGCACCTATGATGCCTACGTGAGCATGGATAGAAACGGGGTGATTAGCGGCTGGAATCGGAGCGCGGAAGCATTGTTCGGCTGGCCCAGGAACAAAATTATAGGACAACAGCTCGATGTTATTATCCCCGAACGTTTGCGTGACGATCACCATCAGGGCATACGGCGTTATCAACAGGACAGCATCGGGCCATGGTTGTATAAACCGGTTCGAACCCAGGCACTTCACCAAGATGGTTTCGAGTTTTCGATTGAAATGGTTGTGACACCAATCAAATCGGATGGTGCAGAGGAGTTTTTCGCTTTTATTCGTGAACAGGAGTGATATTTTCCTTTCCGGATGAGTGTTGATTCATCGTATTCTGAAGGAATCAGCGAATCCCTGAATATAATAACCATAGAAATGCAAAGGTGAAGAACATGAAACCCGTAGTGATAATGTATGGCATTCCCAATTGCGATAGCATTAAAAAAGCCAGGGATTGGCTGGACAGCCATGGAATCCTTTGGCGATTCCATAATTATAAAAAAGAAGGGGTTGATGCAAAACAACTGAGACGCTGGGTTGAGCAGCTTGGTTGGGAAGCGCTGTTGAACAAGCGCGGTACAACCTGGCGCAAATTGGCGGATGCAGAGAAAGAGGGTCTCAATCGGGAGCGGGCAATCTTGTTGATGTGCGAAAATCCGTCGATGATTAAACGCCCTGTACTCATAGTCGGTGAGACAATTGAGCTCGGGTTTTCCGAACAGCAATACGCAGGACTTTTTGATTGAGCAAGCACCGGCACCAAAATATCAACATTCAGGGGCCTGTCGGGGCTCTACAGGCGCTCTATCAACCGGGTGAAGCGGAGAAACCGGCTATTGTTGTTTGCCATCCGCACCCACAATACGGCGGCACCATGCGTAACAAGGTGGTGTACTGGATGGGGCGCAGCTTTGAAGATACAGGTTGTTCGGTGCTACGATTTAATTTTCGCGGTGTGGAGCAGTCGGAAGGTGAATGGGATGAGGGTCAGGGCGAGGCAGATGATGCGGGCGCAGCACTGGATTGGCTGCATGAGCAGCATCCGGATTCGGCGCTGTGGCTGGCCGGTTTCTCATTTGGCTGTTACGCCGGTTTGCAGGCGGCCAGGAATGATGCGCGGGTGTTGCATATGTTTGCCGTGGCACCAGCCGTAAATTTGTGGTCATTTGCTTTCATGCAGGGCGAGACCCGGCCTGTCACGGTGGTTTCCGGCACTGCTGATGAAATCGTACCGTTTGAGCAGGTGCAGGCCAGTGTGAGAGGGAAGGCAAATATCAGTTTTCATGCCATTGAAGGTGCCGGCCATTTTTTTCCTGCCCACATGGAGCAGATGACTGCGGCTCTTTTGGCTGATGTGCCACTTCTTACGCATGAAGGCCCGACTGACTCCCGGTAGATTATCGAACAGTTTTAACCAAATCACCTGTGCGCGGGTGTTCGGTAATTTCCATACCATTGAGTGCGGCCAGCTTGTCAGCTGTAAACCGGCCAAGGATCTGATTGCTTTTTGCTGCCAGCCTTTCCCAACTGTCGTTCGACTGCCAGTGATGCAGGGTAATGCGCGGGATGTCCCCGTCGCGTTTGCTGTCATAGCTGCGAAAACTGCGTGCAATGCTGGAAAAATCGCTGATGTGACGGGAAAAATCATCACGGTTACTCCACACCGCCAGTATGAATGCCTGATTTCCCTTGAGGAAAACATAGGCATCGATCATGGCTTGGCTGACATGTGGTGCGGACATGCGCACTTCAGCATGTGCAAAAGGCATGCCGGACTGGGTGCCGGTATCGAGCATTTTCAGATGGCGGCTAGGGAAAATGCTTCGTAATACTTCACCGGCGGACTGCCGTTTTCTCAGTTCCTTGAGCTGTAGTTGAAAATAGACATCCTTTTGCCGCAGGCGTGCCTGCAGCGTAGCCGGTGTATTGGTGATCACCCATCCTTCCGGAAACTTAAGCTGGATACCGAGGTCAGGGTGCAGAAACCGTTGCCCGACAACAGCACCCTGTTCTGCACTATCACCATAAGGGTAGCCATCAATGGCAACCAGCACGGTTTTGTGTCGGATCAGCAGGGTTTCACCCTGATGCCCCGAGGCTCTGGATACTGCTTTCCGAATCCGTTTTTCTGTTTCGGGGTGGGTGGAGAAAGCGCCGTGATATTTTTCAACCCTGTCGCCGGCATCTTTCTTCTCACGTGCATCAATATCTTCGAGGCGTTTCAATGTCTTCAGAATACCGATGGTGGCGTTGGGGTTGTAACCCGCACGGGTTAAATAACGTATCGATAATTCATCCGACTGCAATTCGGCATCACGGCCATATCCACGTATGACAGCCATGGCAATCAGGTTGGAAAGCATTGAGGCGCCTTGTGGAATGGGAAGAAAAATTGAAGTGATCATTGCCCCCAGTTGGTAAGCCTGAGCTTTGGAATATTGTTTGACGGCATGGCGGGCTGTGACATGACCGATCTCGTGTCCGAGCACGGCTGCCAGCTCGGCTTCACTGTTCATGTGGATGAGCAGGCCCCGGTGGATATAAATATAACCGCCGGGCAGGGCGAAAGCATTGATGTCGGCATTGTCGACGACATGGAAACGATAAAATAAGTTTGGCCTGTCGGATACAGCGGCAAGCTTCTGGCCGACACTGTCGACATAACGTACCAGTGGGTCTTTTGCATCCAGCAGCGGCAGCGATTTGCTCACTTCGGCAGCTGCTTGTTGTCCAAGTACCAGTTCCTGTTCTTCGCTCATCATGACCAAATCGGATGATTTGGTGGCCGGATTGGTAGCGCAGGCGGAGAGACCCAGCAAAAGAAGTACTGAAAGAAGTGTAATGATAACAGTCCGATGTTGTGATTTCATATGCAACCTCCCGGACGTAAATGCTTTATAATGCCAGCTCCAAATCGGCTGTCTCATACCAGTTGTTCCTGTTCAGCTATTCGATATCATAAGGCGAGTGTAATGCCAGATAGAGGCGATCGCTGGTCGAGGTGCGAATGACGCCACGAAACAGTACTTTCTGACCATGATGCGGCAGTTCAGCCGGAGTAAACCACTGGCGGAATTTGCGAGGCACGCTGACAGTTAACTTTCCTGTTTTGAAACGCCATTTTTGTACATCTTTAACGTAACCTCGAACGACGCAAAACTGGCCAATATGGCGGGATGAGATATTAGAAGCATCCAGAACCCGAAATCTCGAAGATTTCCATAACCCGCGTTTATCATTTCTGGCCACCGATTCAGACTGTAGCAACGCACCAGCCCGGCTGAAGTTTGGTGCAAAGGTATAAACCTGGGCCAGCCCTTCAGCTACCATGATATTGTTGATCCAGCGGCCATCACGCAAATAGATATGTGCCAGTGTGCGGCCGTACTTGTCCTGTTTTTCCTTGTCTAAACGTAATTGCACGGATTTTCCCATAATAAGTTGTATCAGGCGGAGTTTGGCTTGTTTGGCATAGGGTTGTTCGGGTTGTTTGTCGTGTCCGACTTCCGGCGTGTTGATGCCCAGCAGGCGGATTCTTTCACCGCTTCGGGCACGGAATGTGTCGCCATCGAATACATATGCCACATGTACCCAGCGGGACTGTCCGATAACGGAAAAGGTGCCCGCCCCGGCGCTCGAGCTGAGCAGCAGACATGCCATGATGAAGTAACACAGCTGCCTCAGGGGTAGGCGATTAGTGTGCCGTGGCAAGTGTTCCTACAAGCTCGGCATAGGTGGCCATGCGATGTTTTTCGAGATATTCACCCATACCATCCAGTATTTTTTTGCACAATAGAGGCTCATAGAACAGACCGGTACCGAGTCCAATAGCATCGGAGCCGACAATAGCGAATTCAATGGCATCTCTGGCAGATGCAATGCCGCCCTGGCCAAGAACAGGTATGCCGTGTTTGGCCGCAATGGCACGGGTTTGATGGATTTTCCACAGTGCCACCGGTTTAATAGCCGGGCCGGACATGCCGCCGGAAACATTGGCGATGACCGGTGCACGCCGCTCGATATCGACTGCCATGCCGACCAGTGTATTGATAACGGACAACCCATCGGTTCCCGCTTCAATGACATAACGTGCGGTTTCTGCAATGTCGGCACTGTTTGGGGATAGTTTGGTAATCAAGGGTTTGCTGGTCATCGGACGCATAGCCTCCACGACGCGCGCCGCCATGGCCGGATTATTGCCAAAATGAACGCCACCTTCCTTGACATTGGGGCAGGAGATATTGATTTCGATGGCCGTGACGGGCGAATCATCGAAGATTCGGGCAACTTCGGCATATTCTTCGGGACTGGTACCATTGGCGTTGGCCCAGAACTGAGTTTCGGTATGCGGTAATCCGGGCAGGATATGATCCACCACGTAACGCGCCCCCGGATTCTGCAAGCCGATGGCATTGAGCATGCCGGATGGCGTTTCATAGATGCGGTGGGGTGCATTGCCGAATCGTGGCTCCAGCGTTGTGCCTTTCAGAATCACAGCGCCGACATCGCGATTGTCCCAGCCTTCGATACGGGTATATTCATCACCGAAACCGACACAGCCGGAAAGTAATACCAGTGGTGTTTGCAGTTTGAGTCCGGCAAAGCGGACCGAGAAATCAACTGTAGAAGACATGCCCGTAGCATAGCGCTGTATTTCTTTGCGGCCTACCCTGGGTTAATCCGGCGTTTTCATGATTAAGCCGGATTATAGTTTTGAATCTGCTATAATAGCGTGAAGAAGGATTGATTCGCCAAGGAGATTATTATGTTACGTCTGTTTCCATCCGTACAGATGCTGTTGTGTTCGCTGTTTATTGTTGCCTTGCCGGCTTTGGCGGATGATGCCCGTGACAAGGTGGCCGATGCCACTGATGTGATCAACGAGATTATGGATAGTCCGGACAAGGGTATTCCGCGTGATCTGTTGAGGAAAGCTGCCGGCGTGGCAATTTTTCCCGGCGTGGTAAAAGCCGGTTTTGTGTTTGGTGGTGAATATGGTCGGGGAGTGATTTTGCATCACGATATCCGTCATAATCGCTGGTCATCGCCGGCATTTTTTTCCATTGCGGCGGGTTCAGTCGGCTGGCAGATCGGCGCCCAATCCACCGATCTGGTACTTTTGATTCGCAGTGAACGCGGATTGAAAGCAATGCTGAGAAATGAATTCAAACTTGGTGCTGATGCCTCGGTTGCAGCCGGGCCGGTTGGCCGCAAGGCGCAGGCAGGCACTGATATCGAGCTAAAGACAGAGGTGTGGTCCTATTCTCGCAGCAGGGGACTGTTTGCCGGCCTGTCGCTAGAGGGCGCCAAACTTAACTCACTGAGCGATTACAATCGCGGTTACTATGGTAAGTCATTGAGCGCACGGGAAATTCTGCTTGATCACAATGGCATGGTTAGCGATTCTGCCCGGAAACTCATTGAGGCTCTTCAGCGTTTTTCACGTTAGTCGAACGGCTGGTCTGCATTATTCATGAATCGATGTGGTGATTGTGCTGGATATTTGTTCGCAGTGGGTTCCGAAGAAGGAGTGCGTAGTTGTACACTGGATGATCGACGAGGGGTTAGTTGCGGGCAGAGAAACAAGCAAGGGCGTTGCTGCATTTATGTGCAATGCAGGCTATATGTATTGAAGAAACAAGAACTTGCTTCATGCCCGGCCTGAGCAGGCTTCGCGTGTTGCATGATTAAGCTTGTCAGAAGCCCCGATGATCCGGAGGCTGCACATGATTGCAGGATTTGAGGGCGTGTCAGGAATATGAACAAGGCTGAAGCAGTGAGCGAAAAAGTGATCTACCGGGGTATGCGCTGGAAGTTGATGTTGGCGATGGTCGGTATGATTGTGACCATCGTGGTGCTGTTAACGTTATTGCAGGTAACAGCGCAGCGAGATAGCTTGAAAGGTGCGCTGGCGATGCACAGCTCTTTTCTTGACGAGCAAATGAATAAAAAAGCAGCAAAGGCTGCCAGCCAGATGTCCGGGCACGTCCAGAATCTTATTTCGACACATCGGCTCGCTTTGGTGAATGAATTTCTACAGGATGTGGTCAGGGATATTGAGGATCTCCGCTATGTGATTCTCATGCAGGGCGATGCCCCCAAGGTTGCTATTGGCGCGAATCTCGATAAAGCACTCCAGCAGCATATCCTGTCCGGTCCGGTTTCAGGTTTTGCTGCCGGCCAGCATGAAACCATGCATCACCACTTTGATATAAGCGACCATGCTTTTATGGAAATGGTGGTTCCGATCATGGTTCAGCAGCAGCAGTGGGGTGTCTTGCGTCTGGGTTTTTCGCTGGATGAACTGAACAAGTTACTGGCCAAGTCGCAAAGTTATGTCGATGGCGAAATCAAGAACGCTCTCATTCGAGCTATACTGACAGCCGTTTTATTTCTGATCATTGGAGCGCTGGTGGTTTATTATTTTGCCCGCAGATGGACAGATCCGATTCAGAAACTGGTGCACTTTTCCCACGAACTTGCCAGTGGTGATTTTTCTGCCACAGCCCATATCAGTACACGCACCGATGACGAGATCGGGCTGCTTGTGGCGGCTTTGGAGGAAATGGCCGATTCACTCCGCCATTCCTATGCGCAGTTGGAAGACCATAGCCATATCCTGGAAGAAAAGGTGGAAAAACGTACCCGGCAGCTGGCTGAAGCACGCGACCGGGCCCTGGCTGCGGCACAGGCAAAGGGAGACTTTCTGGCCAATATGAGCCATGAAATCCGTACGCCGATGAATGCTGTTATCGGCATGGCATATCTTGCGCTGGATGTTTCCCAAGATGAGAAGCAGCGTGATTACCTGAACAAGATCCTCACTGCTTCAGAAACATTGCTGGTGATTATCAATGATATTCTTGATTTTTCCAAAGTTGAAGCAGGCAAGCTGAGCCTTGAAGCAACGGACTTTAATCTGGCCGAAACAGTGAATAATGTTGCCAGCGTTAATGCGATTGCTGCCAATGCAAAAGGCTTGAACCTGTTATTTGACTATCCGCCGGATTTGCCGTTGTTACGCGGTGATTCCATGCGTTTGGGCCAAGTGTTACTTAATCTGGTCAATAATGCTGTGAAATTTACAGAACAGGGGCAGGTCAAGCTCGTGGTTGAGGTGATTGAAAAGACAGATTCGGATATCGAACTCGGTTTCAGCGTCACTGACACAGGTATTGGCATGACAGAAGAACAACAGGCGAATCTTTTTCAGGCATTCTCGCAGGCGGACATGTCCATCACGCGCAACTATGGCGGCACAGGGCTTGGACTGGCTATCTGCAAGCAGCTTGTCGAACTGATGGATGGCCAAATTGGTGTCGATAGTATTCAGGGTGAAGGCAGTTGTTTCCAATTCCGTATTCGTTTTGCCCTGGGTTGCGCTGATGGCATGGCTGCGACACAAATGAATAAACAATTGCCATCCGATGTTACGCAATCGTTGCACGGGGTTCGCCTGTTGCTGGTGGAAGATAACGAAATTAATCAACAGGTGGCGGAAGGATTATTAGCCAGAGCCGGTATCAGTCTGCAAATTGTCCATAATGGCAAACAGGCTGTGGAGGCTGTTCGGGCAGGTGTATTTGATGCCGTGTTGATGGATATGCAGATGCCGGTCATGGACGGATTGGAGGCGACCCGTTTGATTCGTGCCGATGAAAGCTTCCGTGATTTACCCATCATTGCCATGACAGCCAATGCCATGCCCGGTGACCGCGAGCGTTGTCTTCAGGCCGGTATGAATGACCATATTGCTAAACCGGTCGACCCGGATGATCTGTATGCCACGCTGATACGCTGGATCAGGAAATCGCAGATTTATGCGGCAGAACATCTGTCGCCGGCGCTGCCATCCGGGATGGGCATATCGGAATTTGCCGGCCTGTCCGGTATTGATATTGCCGATGGTTTAAAGCGGGTGGCAGGTGATGCTCAATTGTACCGGAATATCCTGTGCAAGTTCCATGATACACAGGCGGATAGTTTGAAATGTATTCGTGATGCACTGGCATTCGAAAACAGACAGCTGGCTGTACAGCTGGCACATTCGTTAAATGGTGTATCGGGAAATATTGGTGCCAACAAGCTGCAGGAGAAAATCGCCATACTGGAATCAACCCTGAAATCAAAGGCAGCGGTTGAACCTGAGTTGTTATCTGCGACAGAAGTCTTGCTGGATGAAGTCATTGAAGGCCTTGGCAACTGGTGTGAACCCAGCC
>CAZBEN010000035.1:0-10652 GCA_964490955.1 uncultured Zetaproteobacteria bacterium
GTCCGGCAATCGGCCCCTTGGCCAGCGTTCCCAGTCCTATGGCAATATAGGCTGCTATCACCAGTCCAGGCATCCGTTCTGATAGCTGTTGCGCCTGTTCCTTCTTCTGTTCCAGGTATGAGATCAACAGCGCCGGTAACGCAACGCCAAGTGCCAGCATTAACAGTGGATCCGGTACTGCAGCCCTCGCAATGACAATAATGTGCAGTGCGGTTGCGAATGTGCCCGCCGCTATGAGTGCCGCATTATCGCATACAGTCGAATTGTCACGGAATACAGCTGTGGAAGCGGCCATCAAACGCCGCATCATACCCCAGATCACTAGTACCAGCCCGGTCATTGCAAGTGCCGAAGGCAAGCGTGCCGCCCATTCATTGATGCCGAACAAAGCATCCAGTGGCATCATCAGCCAGTAAATCAGGATCGGTTTATCAAAACGGTAATCGCCATTGAACATCGGCACCCACCAATTGCCAGCCAGCAACATTTCACGTGCGCATACGGCATTATTGGGCTCATCGACATCCCATAAACTGTGGCCACCCAGAAATGCAAAAAAGTTAACCGCACAAATCAGCAGCAACCAGAATAGTGGTTGCTTTAATAACGATTTCTCTTCAGCCCGGTGTGAGTAATCAGTCATCGGCATTGTCACTCGACCCCTTTTAACCAGAGCTCAAGCTTCTGTTTCAAAGTATCACTGTTGCCACTCAGCAGAACACGTTTACGGCGTGATGTCATACCCGATGATATCTCCACATCAGAGACAGGAAGATCAAAGGCTTTGGCAATCATGCGAACAATGGCCTTGTTGGCTTTTCCATCCTGTGCAACTTCACCAATGGCTATTTTCACTGCATCGCCATGCAAACCGCGCAATTGTGCCCGTCGTGCACCGGGCTGGGCATGTACATTCAGATAGAGGCCGTCTTTTCCTTCGCTATAGAGTTCTGAAATGTTGTCTGCATTCATGAATAAACAGGCCATGAACTAACGCGCATGGTTTTTTTCCACCCTGAGACAAACAAACCTTGTGAAACAATGGGTGTTGCTTCATAAAGCGCGATAGTCTGATCAAGTACAGGGTAGAAAAAACCATGCAGACGCGTTATTTGTTTCATGTCAAAGCATCGACAGTGCAATGCGATTCAGACTGGAAACAAGGAAGTTATCCAGAAACATAATAACAAGCAGCACAATCAACGGCGAGAAATCAATACCACTGATATAAGGAACCCGTTTTCTGACCGGGAACAGCAGCGGTTCGGAAAGCTGATTGATAATGCGCACAATCTGATTGTACGGATCGGGTGATACCCATGACAACACAGCACGGGCAATAATCACTATCATCGCCACCATCAATACGATGTGCAGCACACCTGCTACTGCCTGCAAAAAATAACCCAGAATAAACACTAGCTCAACTCCTCGGAACGCTTATTGGCAGCTAGCACTCCCTGACGTACAGCTGCAGGCAACCCCATCTCATACATTACATCCAGTGCCGCCTGTGTGGTGCCACCCGGACTGGTAACCTGATGACGCAGTGCTTCAGCCGAACGACCACTATCTGCCAGCATTTTGCCCGCTCCCAGCGCAGTCTGTGCTGCCAGTTTTGCCGCCACAGCCTCATCCAGCCCCAGCTTGATACCCGTCGCTTGTATAACCTCGGCCAGCAGAAAGAAATATGCCGGGCCACTGCCGGAAACAGCCGTGACCGCATGCATCATTTTTTCCTGATCCACGCGCAATGACTCACCACAGGCATTGAGTACATATTCAGCACGTTGCTTATGGGTTTCATCAGCATCACTAAACAGTACCGACATACCGGCTCCCAGCAGAGCCGGCGTATTGGGCATCACACGCACGATATGCACATGCTCGCCCAGCCAGCTATGTAATGAAACCGTACTCAGTCCGGCAGCAATACTGATCACCGTAGCATCGCCCTTCAGATGCACAGAAAGCTCTTTCACAGCAGCCTGCATCTGCTGCGGCTTCACAGCCAGCACTAATACATCCGCACAATCCGCCGCATCGCCATTGCCCTCTACGCAACGGATACCATATTGCCGCGCAAGATCATCGCGACGAGCATGTTGCGGTTCCGATACACAGATCTGATCACCGGCATGGCCACCCCGCGTCAATCCCGCGATCAAAGCTTCGGCCATATTACCGCCGCCAATAAATGCTATATTCAGTTTCTGCATATTTTTACCTTACCCCTTCAGTTACAAATTCAAACACAACGCCGTACATGAATACATGGGAAAACTCTTTTGATTCTCCCTTGCGAAACCAAGCTATGAAACACCTTTGGATACATCTCACTTTCGCACATCCCAATCACCGAACAGGCTGGAGCCCAACCGCACCATGGTCGCACCTTCCTGCACGGCGATACGATAATCGCCGCTCATACCCATGCTCAATTCGACCCTGCCCGATTCCGGCAGGCTTTCATCGAACAGGGTATCCCGCAAGCTCCGCACTGTCCGGAATGCCTGTCGAATTTCGCCCCCGCGTGGTGCCATGCACATCAGGCCGGCCAGTTGCAATTCTGGCATACCAGCCAGAGCTTTGACCAATGTTGGCACCGCATTCGGAATCACCCCGTGCTGTCCCGGCGCGTTGGCAATATTGACCTGAATCAGTGCCGGTAAAATCCGCCCAGTGACATGTCGAGCCACAGCGCTGGCTGTCTCCAGATTGTCACAGCTGTGCCACATGGACGCATGACGGGCGATATACTTGGCCTTGTTCCTCTGCACCGGCCCGATCATATGCCATTCGCAGTCAGGCCACCGATTGGCTCGATCACGCAAATTCTGGGGACGGGATTCAGCGAATTGTATCTGCCCGACATTAATCAATGTCTGCACCGCTTCATCCGGCGCATACTTACTAACGGCCAACATCGAAACACCGGCTGCTTTCATCTCGTTACTGAGTTGTTGATAGCGTTGAACAAGCTGTCGCGGATTCACCGTCAGGGGCATTTACAGTACCGCTGTATTCCAACTGACACGCTGGTCCAGTGCTCTGCTCAGAGTATGTTCATCCAGATATTCCAGTTCGCCACCTTCCGGTACACCACGGGCAATGCGGGAAATCCGAACACCCTGATGTTGATATCGATTGGCCAGATAGTGGGCAGTCGCTTCGCCATCCACCGTTGCACTCGTGGCCAGAATCAGCTCACTAACCCCCTGCTCAACACGCCTGTCCAGCGCGATCAATCTGAGCTGCTCCGGTCCAATCCCGTCCACCGGACTTAAGCGTCCACACAACACATGATAACAGCCACGATAGCCATGGCCTCGCTCCATCATCAGCACATCCACCGGCTGCTCAACCAGACAAATTACAGCCGCATCACGATTTACGTCCGTACAGAACTGACAGTGTCCCTGCTCGGCAAAGCAGCCACAAGTTTCACAAAAGCCAACCTCTTCATGCAGTATTTTCAGCGCCTCGGCCAGGTGTTCAGAATCGGAAGCCGGTCGCGACAACAGATTCAAGCCCAATCGCATAGCCGTTTTTGGGCCGATACCAGGTAAAGTAGCCAGCATTTCGATCACCCGCGCCAGCGGTGCCGGCACTCCCGGCAGGTGAATCAAAGAGAAAAACCGGGCGGCAATGGCATACCGGCCATTAACCCCTGCTGTTTTTGCTTTTGTGTTTCGGAAACTTTCTGGGATGCCTGATTAAAAGCAGCAGCCACCAAGTCTTCAATGAGATCCTTATCCTGTTCATCCCATACGGACGAATCAATATCAACACGACGTACAATCTGATCGCCGGTCATTATCACTTTAACCATGCCGCCACCGGCCTCACCGCCAATCTCCATCTCAGCCATTTCTTCCTGCATCTGCTTCATATTTTCCTGCATTTTCTTGGCTTGCTGCATCATTTTTCCGATATTCATTCATTCACTCCTGTCATTTACCCATATCAAACCCGATGGATCTTATACAGACTATTCATCATCCGGGACACCGGCAGGCAGAACTTTAACCAGCCTGGCATCCATTTCACGCATCAACGCCTGCACATGCGGATCATCTTCTGCCCCTTTGCGCAAACGCGCCTCTTCATGGAGGGCTTGCCTGGCACGTTCCTGTGACAGTGATTCGCCTTCGTGTTCCGCCAGTGATTCCCACAAGACTTCGCGCCCCAGCCACTCGGCAAAAGTCATGCGATCACCTGCTGCGATAGCGCGTTGCTGGTGTTTATCCAGGGCCAGTCGAACCCTGTCCTGAAATTCAATACAGATAACATGATCCAGCATAGCCGATACACCCGGCTTTACCTCACCAAATGCCTCCACAGCCTGTTGCCATGTTGCGAAAGTATGTCCGACTGCTGGCCCGGACGTTTTAGATAACGGCAAACGGTCAACAGTTTCAACGGCTGTTTCCTCTATTGGGCTTTTCGATACTGAATGATCCTTTTGAGAACAGTTCTGTTGTGAACCGATAATATCCGCATGCTCAATATCCCTGAATGGCGGCAAGGTCGATTCGACCTGTGACTCATCATCAGGTGTGGAAACAACAGCCACTGCAGATATTGTGTTTAGTCCACACAAACGCAACAGCACCATTTCTGCCCCCATGCGTTCATCAACCAGTGTCAGATCGCGTATGCCATTCAATAATACTTGGTAGCGCAAATCCAGTGACTGGGTACTCAGCCTTGTTGCCTGTTGCGCCAGCCAGGCGCAATGATCTGCATCCACCTCATTATCCAGCAGACCGGGGTCAACCTGTAAACAGGCCAGCTGATGCCATAAACGACTCAACTCCTCCAGCAAGCTGCGCGGCCCGTGCCCTCTGGAAACCGCATCTCGCAAACATTGTACAGCACGCGCTGAATCAGCGGCAAAGACCGCTTCAGACAACGAGCGCGCCAGCGCATAACCTACCATAGCCAATGCCGACATCACCTCGGCAACGCTCAATTGCCCGGATGAATAAGCCAGAACCCGTTCAGCCAGCGATAATCCATCACGCACACTGCCATCAGCCGCCTGCGCAATCGACGCAATGGCATCTGCATCCGCCTTCATTGATTCGGCATCAAATACGTGTTTCAAATAGGAGGCAATTTCGCCTTGTCCTAACCTGCGCAGATCGAAACGCTGACAACGGGAACGTACCGTGACCGGCAGCTTATCAGCCTCGGTCGTAGCCAGTATAAACATCACATGTGCCGGTGGTTCTTCAAGCGTTTTCAGCAATGCATTAAAAGCACTCTTGGACAACATATGTGCTTCATCAATGATATAGATCTTGGTTTTTAATGTGGAGGGTGGATATCGGACACCATCGAGAATCTCCCGCACATCATCAACACCGGTATGACTGGCTGCATCCATCTCCTGCACATCCAGATTTGCTCCATCAGCAATACTCCGGCAGGCGGCACACTTGCCACAGGGTTCACCCTGATCAGGTTGTTCGCAATTTACTGCCATCGCCATCAGGCGGGCAATGGTGGTTTTACCCACGCCCCTGATACCGCATAACAGATAGGCATGTGCCAGATTACCACTGGCCAGTGCATTTTTCAGGGTGCGCACCACGATATCCTGGCCTACAAGGTCAGCAAATTTCTGTGGTCGCCAGCGTCGAGCCAGTACGAGATAAGACATGTGGCCACTCTACGTTTTGGCATCCACCGCGCAATGCTTCAGCACTCCCGTTTTATCACGCAATAAAAAAGTCCGCTACAGTGAGCGGACTTTTCAGAATTCAGCCGAGATGGTTCAATCAGGAGACTCAGTCGAGACGTGTTCGTTCTTCCTGTTCCTGAGCTGTTTTACACTCAATACAAAGCGTTGTCACCGGACGAGCCTGCAAACGCTTGAGGCTGATATCGCCACCACATGCATCACATTCACCAAACTCGCCTTCCTTGATGCGTTCAATAGCCTGACCAATCTTTTTAATCAGTTTGCGTTCGCGATCCTTGATACGCAAATCGAAATTGCGATCAGTCTCCATACTGGCCTGATCAGTCGGATCAGGAAACGACGTCTGTTCCTGCTCCTGCATGGACTGCACGTTCACACTCTGCCCAACTTCCAGCTCAGCTTTCCAGTCAGTCAACTGTTTTTCAAAATCTGCCAATTGTTTCTTGGTCAGTGCCATTTCATCCTCCTGCCAATAGGCAATCCGAAAGCGGTATTGCCAAAAGGGCGCGAACCTTAGCGATTCTTGTGAATGGTGTAAATAAAGGCTGTGCCAGAGAATTATAACACTGAAACAAAAAAACACGATAGTTAAAATCAGCTTGTTTCAGCATCGAATATTATGACATTGACCCACTCATTGTGGTGGCATGCAGTATGGCAGCATGTTTAAACAGTCCCTGGCAACCCCATCCATATCGGAACATATATCTCCGACCGAATACTGCAAAGCACACTTGCAGCAAATGGCTCACGCTCTTATGCTCTGCTAATGGGTTGGCGATAGACAGAACAATGCCCCTGGGGAGTAATCATGGAAGTATCTGAACTGCTTGCGTTTACAGTTAAAAACAATGCTTCAGACCTGCACCTGTCATCAGGTGAGCCCCCCATGATCCGTATTAATGGTGATATGACACGTATTAAAATGCCTGATATCGACAGGCGTGACGTGCAGGGCATGGTGTACGACATCATGAGCGACACCCAGCGCAAAACATTTGAAGAGCACATGGAAATCGACTTTTCTTTCTCACTTGGCGAAATCGCCCGTTTCCGTGTCAATGTCTTTGAGCAGCGGCGTGGTATGGGAGCTGTATTCCGTGTGATCCCCAATGAGGTTTTAACACTCGATCAATTGAGTTGCCCTCAGGTTTTCCGTGACATTGCCATGATGCCACGCGGCATATGTCTGGTCACAGGTCCTACCGGCTCCGGTAAATCAACCACATTGGCAGCCATGGTCGACCATCGCAATGACAGCGAACGCGGCCATATACTGACCATTGAAGACCCGATTGAATTCGTACACCGTTCCAAAAACTGTCTGATTTCGCAGCGTGAACTCGGGCCACATACGCACTCATTCGCCAATGCCCTGCGCAGTGCCCTGCGTGAAGATCCGGATGTCATTCTGGTCGGTGAGTTGCGTGACCTGGAGACCATTCGTCTGGCTTTGACCGCAGCTGAAACCGGCCATATGGTGTTCGGAACATTGCACACGTCCTCCGCACCCAAAACAATCGACCGAATCATCGATGTATTTCCGGCCGGAGAAAAGGAAATGGTACGCTCCATGCTTTCTGAATCGATTCGCGCCGTGATTTCACAAACCCTGATCAAAACTGCTGATGAAACAGGGCGTATAGCTGCTCATGAGATTATGCTGGGAACACCGGCCATCCGAAATCTGATTCGTGAAAACAAGATCGCCCAGATGGTATCCGTCATGCAAACATCACAGCGGGATGGTATGCAAACACTTGATTCGCACCTGCAACAACTGGTCAAGTCACGTAAAATCACCCAACAGGCCGCAATGGAGAAAAGCAGCAACAAAACACTCTTTGGTGGAGGCATTGTCTAGTGCTCCCTGCCCGGCTTGATTCATGAGTATTTCCTCAAGAAATAATAAAAGTATGAAAGAAACAGATTCACAAAAACTGTCCATCCAACAACTCCTGTCTGTGATGGAAAGACGCGATGCATCGGATGCCTATCTTACAGCAGATATGCCACCCTCCTATCGAATCGATGGCATCGTTCATACCATGAATCAGCCTGCCCTGACTGCCGTCCAATGCGAACAACTGGCTTATTCAATAATGAACGACAAGCAACAGAGTACATTTGCAGCCGAACATGAAATGAATCTTGCGCTTTCATTTCATGATATTGGCCGTTTCCGGGTCAATATATTCCGCCAGCGCGGTCATATTGGCATGGTAATCCGCAAGGTGAAGCTTGAAATACCCACCATTGATGAGCTGGGTCTGCCGGATATATTCAGGGATATTGTTATGGAGCCCCGTGGGCTGGTGCTCATGGTTGGCGCTACCGGCTGTGGTAAATCATCCTCACTGGCAGCCATGGTCGACTGGCGCAACAGCAACCAGAGCGGCCATATTATTTCTATTGAAGACCCCATTGAGTTTATTCATCAGCATAAAAAATCCGTCATAACCCAACGTGAAATCGGTACGGATACTCTGGAGTATCAGACAGCGCTAAAAAATGCACTCAGGCAAGCGCCTGATGTGATTCTGATAGGCGAAATACGCGACCGGGAAACAATGGAACATGCTCTCGAATTCTCTGAAACAGGTCACCTGTGTCTGGCCACACTGCACGCCAATAACGCCAACCAGGCGCTGGAACGCATTATCAACTTCTTTCCGGAAGACCTGCACCCACAGGTCTGCCTGAATCTGGCTCTGAATATGAAAGCTGTATTATCACAACGGCTGGTCAGATCGCTGGATGGCAAACGGCTGCCTGCTGTGGAAATTCTGCTTAATACGCCGCGTATTTCTGATCTGATCATCAAATGGTCTATCTCCGAAATCAAAGAGTCCATGGCCACCGGCAAAAATTACGGCATGCAAACCTTCGATCAATCATTGCTGGCATTGTGGAAGGAAGGGCTGATTTCAGAAAATGAAGCCCTTCGCCATGCCGACTCGGTTAATAATATCCGGCTACAAATCAAAATGGTTAACCTTAAAGATTCCGGGGGGCAGGCAGGCGATTTGGAACAGGCCTCCCGCAATATAAGTTCGCATGGACTGGATATCTGATTACCTAACACTGATGCGAGCCTTAACAACGGTTCCTATGGTGTAAAAAAATCACACTACATGACAATATGGGCTAACTGTCAACCGGGCCGGGAGTCATACCTTGCAAGAGACTTGATCGCATGCCGGATGATCTGCGTATCATCCCGCAGCCCTTCTTTTCCCTCATTCATTTTCGATAATTGAATCGCCTCACCCACCACTACCCTGGCGCGGCTGCGGCGATAAAACGGACGCCACAGGTGCACATGATCAAATGGCCATACGCCGGATACCCGGAACGGAATAATTGGCGCCCCTGTTTCACGGGTAATCAGCGCTGCACCGGGCATGATACGATGTAAAGGGATCGGAGGATTGGCCGCACCTTCCGGAAATATGCACAGCGCATTACCTTCCTGAACGACCTGGGTGGCCTGTCGCAATGCCTGTCTGTTGGCACCACCGGGATTAACCGGAATGGCACCCACCATGTCAAACCCCCAACGTACATACCACATTTTTTGATAATACTCGCGCGCCATCAGAAAGGATAAGGGTCGGTTCACAGAGGCCTGAATTAACAGAGGGTCCAGTCCACAGATATGATTACCGACCAGAATAAGCGGCCCGTCCGGTAAAATAACCTCCTCTTTGGACAAACGGTGCCAGCCTTGGCATATCACCCGGTTGATACCACGCAATAATGCATTGGGCCCTCTCTTCCCCTGCTTACATTCCATGCTTGCATCATTGCCGGTTTACGATGTTTTTTCAATCAAATCCGCTTTTGCATAGAAATAGACTTATGCACTGTTGCGATTTTCGGTAAAATATTAAGTACACATAGAATGTAAGAGCTGGATAACAGTTCAGACGAAATGATATGCGTACTACATCCATACTACCAATATTTGGACTGACAATATTCTGGCTGCTGCTTTCCGGTTTTGAGCTATCTCCTTCGCTAATTCCTGCTGATCAAATTTTATCCGGAGGTCCGCCAAAAGATGGCATTCCGGCCCTTACCAACCCGAACATGGAAACAGCTGAAGCCGCCGACCTCTGGCTTGAAAAGCACGACCTGATTCTGGGTATTGTCATTCAGGACAAGGCTCGTGCGTACCCCGTCCGAATCATGAACTGGCATGAGATTGTCAATGATCACATTGGGGGAAAATCGTTTGTGATAAGCTACTGCCCATTGTGCGGCAGTGGCATGGCTTTTGATACCGGTGACCGCTTCGGTGTCTCCGGTATGCTCTATCAGTCTGATGTGTTGCTGTATGATAAAAAGAGCGAAAGTCTATGGTCACAATTGATGATGCAGGCAGTAGCCGGCTCGCGTACCGGTGAAAAGCTGCAACTTCTGCCCATCAAACACAGCGCATGGCAAACGTGGAAAACACGTCACCCGAATACCGATGTACTATCACGCCATACCGGCTTCCGGCGTGATTACAGTCGCAACCCTTATGCTGGCTATGAATCTGTTTCCGGCACTTATTTTCCAGTCTACCATCATGATGAACGATTGCCGGCCAAAACATGGGTCATCGGTTTGAGTATGGGCAATCATCATCTAGCCTGGAAGCTGGATGATCTGAAAAAATCAGGCTCTCACCAACTGACATGGCAACAACATAGACTGGCTATTACTGTGCATGGCGAAGGCATACAAATTCGCGATGTCGAATCGAAAAAAATACTGCCTGTTACCCGTCTCTACTGGTTTGCCTGGATTGCATTTCATCCTGATTCTGACATTGCGCCCTAATACCATATTTAAAAAACTATTTGATCAATGCTGCTGTGACCCTGCCAGCGCCATAATGTTTCAGGTTTGTTACTGTTGTTTGATAGCAGTATCAAGGTAGGTGATTATGTCG